>CAXFTV010000667.1:0-7379 GCA_964005845.1 uncultured bacterium | reverse complement strand
TTGAGGGATCCGGCCGCAAGTTCAAACGCGACTCGGAGCTCTACTACATGAGCATCTTCGGCTCCCCGGGGGACGACGAACCCTGGGGGTGGCGTTTCGAGGGCCACCACATCTCTCTCAACTACACCCTGGTGGGAAGCCGCATGGTGGCGCCTACGCCGAGCTTTTTCGGGAGCAATCCCGCCCGCGTCCTGCACGGTGAGCGCGAAGGCCTGCGCGCCCTCAAGGAGGAAGAGGAAGTGGCCCGGGAACTGCTGGCCAACCTGGACGGCGAACAACAGCGCCAGGCCATCATCCTGGAACGGGCGCCGGCGGATATTCTCACCAGAAACATCCCCTACGTACGCGACCAGGTGAAGCCGGAGGGACTCGCCAGCAAAGACATGAATCCGGACCAGCGCGAGTTGATGAAAGCCCTCGTAGAAGTCTATATCCATCGCCTGCCCGAGGAGATTGCGGCGGTGGAAATGGACAAGCTAGAGCGCGCCGATCTGCTCGCCCTCTACTTCGCCTGGGCCGGCAGTCAGGAGCGCGACCAGGGACACTACTACCGCGTCCAGGGGCCGATCTTCATAGCCGAGTACGACAATACCCAGAACGATGCCAACCACATCCACGCGGTATGGCGCGACCAGCGCAACGACTTCGGAGAGGATTTGCTGCGCCGCCACTATCAGCGGTCGCATTGAGCTCCCAATGCTAACCGGAAGCGGCGGCGGCCATCTGGCTGGCATGGGCAGTGCGCACATTTTGGCTCGCGCTTTTAAGGGAGATACGGCTTCCCGATGGACAATTGCCCCGGATGCAAGCGCCCCCCTAAATCCAACCCGAAGGAGCTCCCTGCAAGCGGCGGGGGGCAAGAACCGCCAGTTTTTTTAAACCAGCTATGCGGAACATTGCCCTTGCTCCATCACCATTCTGTAGATACCTTCGTATACATCCCGGTCAGACACTGGCAATGAGGGCCCGTGCAGGTTTAATGATATCCGCCGAAAGCACCAGACCGCCTCTCTCTACCTTCGCTGCTGATCTCTTGGCCATATTATTGAGAATGTATTTTCAAGGAGAGCTACAATGGAAGTAATGCGTTTGGCAACGGTAGGGGTCTTGCTGCTGGGCCTGCTGGGTTGCGGTGCCGAAAGCGCCCAGACTCAGGTGACGGTAGAAACCGAAGAAGACAAGCTGTACTACGCCCTCGGCCTGGCCGCGGCCCAGGGACTGGGGCCCTTCAAAGGCAATCTGACTGCCGACCAGATCGAACTGGTTAAGCTGGCCTTCTCGGATGCCATCGAGGACAAGGAAGCACAGGTCAAATTGGAGGACTACGTCCCCAAACTGGGTGAGCGAGCTCAACAGCTCACCAACTCGACGTCCCAGGCGGAAAAGGAAAAAGGCCAGGCCTTTCTGGCTCAGGCCGCCCAAGAAGAAGGAGCTATCCAGACTGCTTCCGGCCTCCTCTACCAGGAATTGGTGGCCGGCACCGGGGCGCAGCCCACGGCGGCCAGCAAGGTCAAAGTGCACTACCACGGCACCCTGGTGGATGGCAAGGTCTTCGACAGCTCCGTGGACCGGGGCGAACCGATCAGCTTTGCTTTGAACCAGGTAATCAAGGGCTGGCAGGAAGGCTTGCAGATGATGCAGGTCGGCGGCAAGGCCCGCCTGGTCATCCCCTCCGATCTGGCCTATGGCGACCGGGGTCGTCCCGGCATCCCGGGTGGTGCCACCCTGGTTTTTGAAGTCGAATTGCTGGCTATCGAATAAACAGAGACCTTACCAAAGAGCCAAGGAAAACGACATGGCAGAAAAAAAATTGGGCGTCATTCACTACAACTGGCCCGACTACGACCTGGAGGGTTTCGCGGCGCGGGCCAGCCAGATCGGCTACCGCTACTGCGAGCTGCAGATAAACGATATCTGGGACGGCCGCTCACGAGACGGGGAAAAGACGGCCGAGGAAACCCGCCGCCTGCTGGAAAAACACGGTATGCAAGCCGCCGCCGTGGCGGCCGGCAACGATTTCCTGCAGGCCGACCCCGCCGCTCTGGCAGCCCAGATCGAGCGCTACCGCTACGTCTGTCAGATCATTCCCCACGTCGGCACCGATATCGTGCGCTCGGACGGCGGCTGGAATCGCGATGACCAGGTGCCGGAAGACCAGTGGGACAGCATGATGCTGGAGGCCTTCAAACGCTGCGCGGATTTCCTGGAAGAATTGGACGTCCGCATCGCCCTGGACAACCACGGCCTGTCCACCAACGATGGGGATTGGCAACTGAGCCTGATTGAGCGGGTGGGATCGGATCGGCTGGGAGTCAACCTGGACACCATGAACTATCGCTGGTACGGCCACGACCTGGAACGCATCGATCGCTTTTACGAAATTCTGGCGCCGCACGTCTTTCACACCCACATGAAGGACGGCACGGGCTCGCGCCAGAACTATAAAGGTGCTGCCCTGGGCGCGGGTGAGATCCACCTGGACCACGCCGTGAAGTGTCTGGTTGACGCGGGCTACGATGGCGTCTGGACCGCGGAGTACGAAGGGCCAGACGCCAAAGGCGGGGTGGGGTACGAGAAGTGTTACAACTGGCTGGAAAAAAATATCTGAAGAGAAGGGTTTGCAGCGGTCTGCGAATACAGGATCCCTGCGGCCCGATCATTCGACCTTGCGCATACCGGTGCGCTGCTTGCGCGAATTTTCCTCTTCCACGAAGTTCTTTTCTTCGCGTCTGAGTCGCGTCAGCTTTCTGCTCAGCTTTTTCCTTTTCGCTTCCAGCATCCGCATATTCTGCTCGGCCACGGCCTTCTGGTTCTGGGTTCCCCTGAGTCGACTCAGAGCGTCCTTCTTAGTCTGCTCTACGCGACTAATCTGGCCGTTCGTGCGGTCGATCAGCTGCGTGGTAATCACCTTGGCGCCCACGGCACCGAAAAGCATTACCAGCGCTGCGATCATGGCCGGTACTTCAATTGCTCCCATATTTCCCTTCTCTACAAGTCTATTCTAACAGGATAAAGATACACTCCTTCTCCAGGCAATTCAAGTATTTTAAACGCTTCCCTGGACTTGCCCCAATAGCTGTTCCAGCTGGTGTCGAGCATGCGCTGCACCAGTAAAGTGCACCGTGTGCAAACCCAGGGCTCCAGCCCCTCGGATGCACGCTGGATTGTCATCCACCAGTACCGTCTCCTCCGCCTCGCAGCCAATCTGCTCGAGAAGATAGTGGAAAATTCGGGGGTCGGGCTTGAGCAAGCCGATTTTCTGTGAGAGGAAGATTCTCTCGAAAAACTCGAGCGCAGGACTGATGCGTTGAATACTGCCCCAAAGCAGCGGATTGTTGTTGGACAGGGCATAGAGCGGGTACTCGCAGCCAAGCTGGCGCAGCCATTGCGGCACGCCCTCGATCTCGCAGAGGATGAGCGCCTGGTAGGCGCAGCGCAGCTGATCCAGACTGGCACTGGTGCCCAGGCCCCCGTGCAGAGCCTCGAGAAACTCTGCGGTGGTGGCCTGGCCTTTTTCATACGCCGGAAATACCGGACTGCTACTAAACCACTGACTCAAAGACGTTTCGTCATGCCTGAACGCGGTGCCGGGCAAGGCCAGCAAAGCTTTGACTCCAGCCGTCCGCACCAGGGTGTCGCACAGATCGAAAACGATGCTTTTTATCATTGGAGCCGCTCTATTTCTTCCAGCTGTTTGTCCAGGCGTTTGGGAGAAATCGGCTGGTCCGTGCCCAACTCCTGGGCAAAGATGGAAACCCTGAATTCTTCCACCATCCAGCGCAGGGTCTCAATTGCTTCCCGGCGCTGGGGCGAGGCCTCTCCCTGCTGCAACCGGCTCAGGGCCTCTTGATAGGGCCGCACCTGGAGAGCCTTCTGGACATCCTTGCCGGCGCCGCTCCGAGCCCGTTCGGCGCGCACCAGTACGGCCTTGAGATAACGCTGTAAATTCCCCAGCCTCCCGAAGGGTATCTGCACCAGAAAATCTTTGGGCAATAAGCGCTCGAGGTCCCCTTCCAGACCTGGGTAGGGGTTTGGATAGAGGCGGATTTCGCGCAAATTATGCAGCAAATCTTCCAGCCGGTCGATAAAAGCCGGTGCCAGCCCCTGGAGCTTTTTGCGGGCCCGGTCCAGATCCCGCTCAAAAGCCACCGCACTGAGCGGATAGAGCGATTCTCGAGCAAACAGGTAATCCTCCAGATGCTTTAAAGCGTAGTCGCGCAGCTCGGCGGCGCTGCCCAGGGGCCTGTAGAGTTCCTTGAACTCATCCAGCTGCTTGAGGTCGCGTCTGAGCCACTTCAATTCGTCCTGCAAGGCCAGCTCGCACAGCCGTACCAGACCCGCCCGGCTCGCGCCCTCGGCCTCGGCCCGGGGTTTGTAGAGCATTGAGCGAACGCTGTCTTCTTCATCCCGCAATCCGGGAAATCCGAACACCGGTACCCCACCTACAGCGGTGACTTCGACCCGCTCGGGCAAATCGCCAAAATTCCAGGTTTTTATGCCGCCCTTTTCCCACGCGGACGCCGCCTGCTCCCAGGCCTGAAGTTCGGCCGGGGTATCGTGCGCCTCCAGATTGCTGGCCAGTTCCTGCAGATCCCGCCCGGCGGCCAGCGGCCGCTCTTCGCCGTCCTGGATCTCGACCCGCATCTGCAGGTGATCCGGCATTTCCTCCAGCTTCCAGTCCGAGCGCTGGACGCGAATGCGGTAGTGCTCCAGAATAAAAACCTCCAGGGCTTCCAAAAAAGAAGAATGGGTGGGCCGCAGCGCAGCGGCAATCTGGCAGGCTTTATCCGGGATCGGCAGCAACTGCTTGCGCAAGGCCTTGGGCAGGGAGCGCAGCAGATAGGTGATCTTCTCCTCCATGAAACCCGGCACCAGCCACTCCAGGACCTCGGGATGGATGGCATGCATTAGCTGGTAGGGTATTTTGAGGGTAACGCCGTCGTCTTCCTGGCCGGGTCGATACGCATAGGACAGCGGCAGTTCTTCCTGGCCCAGAGTCAGGTGATCGGGCAAGGTGTCCGCGTTGTAATCGGCTCCGGGATCATCCAGCAAATCCGCCTCGCGCATGTGGAGGAACTCGGGGTCGCCCGCCAGATTTTCGCGCACTACCCGGTTCAGATCGTGTACCGACGAGACCTCCTCGAGACGCTGCGCGTAGAACTGGTAGACCACTTCTTCCAGATCGGCGCCGTAATGGCGCCGCAAGCGCGTCTGGTAGGTCTCGATTTTGTGGTAGAGTCGGCGATTGTGCTGCAGAAAGGCATGGGGCACCTCTAGCTGCTCGCCCATCAGGGCCTCGCGGATGAAGATCTCGGTGGCGTGGGCCGGGTCGACGCGCTGGTAGGCAATGCGGTGGGAGAGTACTTCCAGGCCGTAGAGCGTGAGGGTCTCCCGCACCAGGACCCGGCCCGAGCGTTCGTTCCAGTAGGGCTCCTTGTAGGACGCCCGACACAAGTGGCCGCCCAATTCTACCAACCAGGCCGCCGAGATGCGGGCACAGGTGCGGGCGAAGAGTCGCGAAGTCTCGACCATTTCAGCCGCCACCACCCATTCGGGGGTTTTGTCGGGCGCGGGACTCTTGCTCTTCCCCCGGGCCTGAAAGAGGCTCGATCCGGGAAAGAGCATGACCTCGCGGCCGCGCGCCGCGCGATAGAAATTAAATTCCTTTTTGCGGGCGATATTGCCGAGCAAGCCGCTGACCACCGCCCGGTGAATGGCATCGTGGTCGGCCGCTTCCTGGTCGATCTTAAAACCGCCGATTTCGCGCAGCGTTTCGGAGAGCTGCACGTGGATGTCGCGCCACTCGCGCATCCGCGCGTACGAGAGGAAGTGAGCGCGACAAAATTTGCGCATCTGGTTCTGGGTGTGCCGCTCCTCCAGCTGGTCGTGGTACGCATCCCAGATATTGAGAAAGGTGAGAAAATCGGAGTGCGAGTGGAGAAACTGCCGGTGCATCTGGTCGGCCTGCTCCTTTTGATCCTGGGGCCGTTCGCGCGGATCCTGGATGCTGATGGCCGCGGCGATGACCAGGACCTCGCGCAGCGCGCCTTCCGCGCGCGCCTGCAGAACCATGCGCGCCACCGTAGGCGCGATCGGCAGCCGCGCCATATCGCGACCCCGGCGGGTCAAACGGCGCTGGGCATCCAGGGCGCCCAGCTCTTCCAGCAACAGAAAACCGGCGCGGATGGCCTGGGGCAGGGGCGGATCGATAAAGGGAAAGGTCTCGACGTCTCCAAGCCGCAACGCCATCATGTGGAGAATCACCGCGGCCAGATTGGCGCGTTGGATTTCGGGCTGGGTATAAGGGGGACGCGACAACAGATCGGACTCGTCGTAGAGGCGGATGCAGATGCCATTCGCAAGGCGGCCACAGCGCCCTTTGCGCTGTTCGGCACTGCTCTGAGAGATAGGCTCTACCGGCAGACGTTGAGTCTGGTTGCGCGAGTTGTAGCGGCTGAGGCGGGCCAGGCCGGTGTCGACGACGTAGCGAATGCCGGGAATGGTCAGTGAAGTCTCGGCGATATTGGTGGCAATGACGATCCGGCGACGGCCCTGCGGCGCAAAGACGCGCTGCTGTTCGGCAGCGGTGAGACGCCCGAAGAGAGGCAGAATTTCGGCGTGTTGCAAAGGCCGCCCTGCGAGCAAATCGCGGCATTCGTGAATATCCTTTTCGGTCGGCATGAACACCAGAACATCGCCGTGGCGCGACTCCTCCACTACCTTTTCAACCGCGTGCACTGCGGCGTCTATATAGGTGTAGTCCCCGCTTTCCTCGAGCAGTTCATCCAGCGGCCAGTAGCGCACTTCAACCGGATACATGCGGCCCGAGACCTGGATGATCGGAGCGTCGTCGAATGCTTTTGAAAAGGTTTCGGTATCGATAGTGGCCGAAGTAATTATCAGTTTCAGGTCGGGGCGGCGGCGGCGCAAAAGCCGCAGGTAGCCCAGCAGGTAGTCTATGTTGAGGCTGCGCTCGTGGGCCTCGTCGACGATGACGGTATCGTACTCCAGGAGCTGCGGATCCTGCTGGATTTCGGCCAGGAGCATGCCGTCGGTCATCATTTTGATGAGGGTCTGATCCGAGGTCTGATCCTTGAAGCGAATCTTGCATCCCACTTCGCGGCCCCAGTCGACCTGCAGTTCTTCGGCGATGCGGCGCGACAGCGACAGGGCGGCGACGCGGCGCGGCTGGGTGCAGGCGATTCTGGCCTCCAGGCCGCGGCCTGCTTCCAGACAGATCTTGGGAATCTGGGTGGTTTTGCCCGAACCCGTCTCGCCGGCGATGATGACCACGGGCGCAGCGCGGATGGCCTCGAGAATTTCGTCTTTGCGGGCGCTGATGGGCAGTTCGTCGGGGTAGTGGATGCTGGGCCGTTTGC
>CAXFTV010000666.1:0-4067 GCA_964005845.1 uncultured bacterium | reverse complement strand
CCCTGCTGATAAAACCCAAACTGCGGATTCTGGACGAGGCTACCAGCCATCTGGATGTGGAGAACGAAAAAGTCATCCAACAGGCTCTCGACGAACTGAGTGGGCAGTTTACCATGGTCATCATTGCCCACCGCTTGTCCACTGTTCGCAATGCCGATCAGATTGTGGTGTTGGAAGCAGGTCGGGTGGTGGAAAGCGGGGACTGGGAAACCTTGCAAAGCGACAAAGGAGGTCGGCTCTACAGTTTGAGTCGAGCGCACGTTCAGTCGCTGGAGTAAAAGATCAGTTCGCAGGTACGGCCACTTTTTTGAGCAGATTCAGGGGACCGTGGTCTTTCAACGTCTGTATTTGTTGCGGGGTGCGCACTAGGAGGGCCCCGGCAAAGCCCAGGGCGTTGACCTGGATCGAGGCGAATGCTTCTTTGGAGCGCGGCACGAGCAGCATCCACGAGCGCGTGACGAGGAGGTTGTAGGGGGCGGGTGGATTGCCTGCGGTGCCGCTGTGCAAAGACATTGCTTTCAGCATGAGCTCGTAGCATTTGAAGGTTGTTCGGGCGGCTTCGAGCGGGGTGCGGAAATGGTTCGGCGCAAAGCGAACCAGGGCGTGTTTAAAGGGCAAATTCGGCACTGTGCCGAGAGGGCCGGGGAAGTGGGCTTGCGCAAGCGCTGTTGCAATGGGGATCGACGGGGTTGTCGGGGCGAAGGGCAGGGGGATCAGCTGCAGGTGTTTATGGTGTTGGCTGGCGCCGGCGGTTTTCCCCGAGTTGTAGAAGACCAAGCCTTCGAATTCGGCCAGACATTCCCACAGGGCGGCGAAATCCCGCCTAGTGAGAGCGGATTCCTGGGCCTCGTACGCGCGCGTGACGATTAGCAGGTGGTGGTCGACGATATTGTATTTGTTCAGCAGGCATACATGGGTCGGGGACAGATCGCTAACAAAGAGGTCCTGCTCATAGGGCAGGAAGGGATTGGGGGCGTTGCCGCTAGCGGCCTTTTCAGCCTCTTGCCTTTTTTTTGCTCGTTGTTTGAGATCCGGCTGGGTAAGGATCCTGACCAGGAAATGGATGCCGTCCTGCTCGACTATTTCACTCTTTGTGGACAGCGGCTGGAGGGCGCCGCAGTTGAGGGCATGGCGGGTTTGCTCAATGGTGCGCGACCACAGGGTGTCGTGGGGTAACATGGGCGATCAATTCAGGGCATATTCGTGGACGGCATCGAAGTATTCGGCCGCAGTCCAGCGGGATCTGAAATTTTCTTTCTTGGCATTGGTCCCTCCCATCGCGAAGGTGTGGGCCTGGGTGCGGGCAATGGCTCCAGGCACGACCAAGTCTGCGTCCCGATGTCCAGTACTTCTAAACTATCCGTTGGTAGTGAAATGGGTGTCTTCAACGGTTGCCGCTTTTTCTGCGGCTGTGCGGACCGTTCTGGCAATATGCCGTTTGCAATGGAGAACTGTTGCCCGCTGAGCGGCGTTTATCCTTTCAATTTAGTGCGGGGAATGGCTCGGTGCCAGGATTGATCTTTCATCCCGCCGCTGGCGCATCGCCTAGTTTTTCGAATTCGCTGCCGCAACATTTGCAGGTGTACTTCGCGGCGCTTACAAGATCCCTTGCGCCGAATTGGGGCCGCGTCCATATTGGTGCACGTATTGATTGTCGGGTAAGACGAGGGGTTTAGCCCCAGTCGCACCCGTGGAATTTGAACCTGAATTTTGGCAAGGGGCATAATGAACAAGCCACCTAGCGACGGAATTCGCGTGCCGGCTGCGGCATTATACCAGTTGGTTTACCAGATTTTCCAAGCCGTGCCCGTTGCAGATGGGCAAGCGTCATTGATTGCCAAGCTGCTGATCGACGCCGATTTGCGTGGCATAGTCAGTCACGGTGTAATGCAGGTCAAGCGCTATTTTACCGATTTTCGCTCCGGTGCCACCAACACCCATCCCAAAGTGCAGATTTTGCGGGAAGCGGCCAGCACGGCGGCTTTAAGCGGCGACGGTGGCCTGGGCTACGGCATTGGCACAAGAGCTATGGAAATGGCCATTGACAAGGCCCGCGAAACAGGGATTGGCGCGGTGACCACGACATATCACGAGCACATAGGCAGTGCCGGCAACTACGCGCGTATGGCCATGCGGCAGGATATGATCGGCATTTGTTTTTCCGGACACAGCTTCAGGGGGTTCGCGCCGGGGCAGACAGTAAACGGGTCCGCCGATTCAGCGCCGCTGGCATTTGGCATTCCGGCCGGCCCTGATCATCCCTATTTTCTCTGCGATTTTTCCAGCAACATGCCCTTCGATGAGGATTTTTTCGGCAAATATCCGGAGGTTTATTTCCGCGGCATAGGCCTCAGCTACGTGGGCAATATTATGAGCGGCACGCTGGGTGGCCAGATGCTGGCGGAATTTGACCAGAGCAGCGTCCGGTATCCCGTCGCCAATCAATCGGGCTTTTTCATGGCGCTAGCCATTGAAAACTTCGTTTCGGTAGAGGCGTTCAAGGCGGATATGGATCAAATGATGGCCGGGGTCAGCCAGCTGAAACCCTATCCAGGATTTTCCAAAGCGCAGTTACCAGGTGGGCCGGAATGGAACTGTGAACGGCAGTACGAAGGTATCGGCCTGCCCGTTTGCAGGGAGGCGCAGGAAAACCTGGAAAAGATCGCAGGGCAAGTGAATGTGGACTTGCCCTGGTAGGATCTAGTCGAAGGTCAGTAGATCGGCGGGGTATTGAAGGGGTATTTTTCGCTAATGTTTTACGAGGAACTGGAGCACTTTGTCGCGTCTCCCTCCCCGTAAAATGCCGCCTGGCACAACTCTCGTCCAACCTCGAGGTTCTCACATTTGCTCTAAGGTGGCAAATTGGTGATACTTTTACGCTGCTAAACACGATTTTTTCCAAGCCCGGGGGAAATGAGATGACATCTAAAGATTTTACTATCAAGAATATCGAACGCATCTTGTTGAATGTGCCTTTCCATCCGCGCTGCGCCCACGTCAAGGAAGTGCGGGTGCCGGGCTGGTCCATCGTGGCGTTGTGCAAGGTGGAAACCGCGGCAGGTGTGGTCGGCATCGGCGAGACCATTCCCGACTACACCTGGGGAGCCTCCGGAGAAGGGAAATTCGCGCAATTAATAGGTAAAAACCTATTCGACTATCTCTGGGATGATAGTTTGGGTGCTGGTTTGCAGATGGCCCTTTTCGATGCGGCCGGCAAGTCGTTGGGCGTGCCCTGCCACCGCTTGTTGGGAACTCAGTACCGTTCTACCTGTCCTCTATCCTGGTGGGCTCAGGATATGAAACCCGAGGAATGGGCGGCCGAGGCGCGGGCGGCTCAGGAACAGGGCTTCGGTGCCATGAAGGTCAAAGCGCGGCCCTGGTTCGATATTGATAAGCAACTGGAGGCTGTGAGCGCTGCGGTGTCACCATACTTCAAATTGGATGCGGATTTTAACGAACTGCTGGTGGGGGAGGATATGGCGGCACCGCTAATCGGCCGCCTGGAAGAGAAGTATGCCAATCTGGCCATTGTGGAGAGCCCGATACCACAGGGCGATGTGGCCGGTAACGCCGTGTTGCGCGGCAAGATCCGCAGCCCCATTGCGATGCATTTCGGTTCGCCGCCGGCAATGAGCGCCATTCGCGAGGGGGTGTGCGATGGATTTGTTATTGGCGGTGGTGCCCGGCAGGTGATCCACGAAGGCATCCTGGCAGAAAAGGCCAGCATGCCCTTCTGGTTGCAATTGGTAGGTACCGGGTTGACCACGACTTTTGCACTGCACCTGGGGGCGGTTCTGGAACAGGCGCGCTGGCCCTACGTGGCCTGTATCAATATTTACTCGCACACCTTGCTCAAGGAGTTTGTCGTCGAAGGGGGACACGCAAAGGTGCCGCAGGATCCGGGTCTGGGGGTGGAACTGGACTGGGATGCCATCGAGAATTTTCGCGTCGAAACCGACTTTCAGAAGCCGGTGCGGCGCCAGATACACACCATCCTGTGGCCAGATGGACGCCGGACGCACTACCCCGATGGCAACTACCGCGCCGATTTTCTAGCCGGCAAACTG
>CAXFTV010000665.1:0-7515 GCA_964005845.1 uncultured bacterium | reverse complement strand
GCGGCGGCCCTGGTCAAGATAGCGGCCCGCAAGCGCCGGAAAAATAGCCCCATCTGGGGCTACGGTAGCGACGATATCACCTATGCTGCGGGGCAGGCTTACCTGGCCTATTACCGCATTCTTGAGGATAGGGGCGAGGGGCGCATCCTGCGGACCAGTAGCGCCCTCAGGGAGCATATCAAAGCCTGGGAGGAAGCCGACACTCACGCGGATATGCCGGTGGGCATGGTCATGGGCCTGGAGGGCGCCGATCCCATCCTGTGGCCCGAGCAGGTGCACGAGTGGTGGGCCAGTGGCATACGGGTAATCAGTCTTTCGCATTACGGCATAAGTACCTATTCGCATGGAACGGGGCGGCCGGGCGGCCTGTTGCCGCCGGCAGCCGCCTTGCTGCGGGAAATGGATGAGCTGGGCATGATTCTGGACCTGACCCACACCTCGGACGAAGGTTTCTGGCAGGCCCTGGATCTGTTTTCGGGGCCGGTATTGGCCAGCCACCAGAACTGCCGTGCCCTGGTCCCGGGGGAACGCCAGTTTGATGATGAGCAGCTCAAAGCCATTTTGCAGCGCGGTGCAGTAATAGGCGCTTCCATGGATACCTGGATGCTCTATGCCCCCGGCAATCTGGACTGGGGCGGCGATATTCCCAAGCGCACCACCGTGTTTGCGCGCGACGCGGTTACCCTGGAAAACCTCGCCGACCACATCGATCACGTGTGCCAGCTGGCGGGCAATTCTCGGCAAGCAGCCATCGGTGGGGATACCGACGGACAGGGTGGCAAGGCCGGCGCCCCGTACGAGATCGACACGGTGGCGGATTACCAGAAACTGGCCGGGGTGCTGGAACGCCGTGGCTACGCAGCAGAAGACATCGTCAACGTGATGTACCGCAACTGGCAGCGTTTCTTCGAAAAGTGGTTGCCGCAGTAGATGCAATTGAATTTCTAGGTACCTCTTTAAAAAACTCATGGGTAGCAGCAGTACCTATGCAAGAAGGAGATCAGCATGACAACCCAAACAACCCGAAGCTTGGATGAAGTCGTCGGCGAATTGGAGGAAAGTTATATCGCCTCGAGTCCGCGATCGCGGGCTTATTTCGAGCGCGGCCAGTCATCCATGGCCGGCGCTCCCAAAGGGGCTTATTTTCACAAGCCCTATCCCCTAACTATGAGTCGCGGCGAGGGCTGTTACCTCTACGATCTGGATGGCCGGCGCTTTGTCGATTGTGCCAACCACCATACGGCCCAGATCCTTGGACACGCCAATGCGCCCGTGGCCGAAGTCGTGCAGCGGCAGCTGGAGAGGGGCATCGCCTTGGGCGCTCCGATGGGAGTCGAAGCTGAGATGTGTGAAGAGCTGTGTCGCCGGGTAGCTTCGCTGGAGCGGATACGCTTCTGCAATTCCGGTACGGAAGCAACCCTGCACGCCATTCGCCTAGCGCGGTTTTTTAGCGGGCGCGGCAGAGTTGCCAAGTTCGAAGGTGGTTATCACGGCAGTCACGATGGCGTCGAGATCAGCGTCTCTCCTCCCCTGGACCAGGCGGGGCCGTCCGCAGCTCCCGTGGCTCTGCCCACGGCCGGTGGCATGGCGCCGAACGCAGCAGAGAACGTGGTGATACTGCCCTACGATGACGAGGCGGCGGTCGCGCGCTTGGTGGAACAATACCGTGACGATCTGGCCTGTATCATCTTCGATCCCAAGGCGGGTGTCTGGAGCCAGCGCCCCGAGTTCGTGCGGGCGGTGCGCGAGTGCGCCCGCAAACACGGTGTTTTGTTCATCCTCGATGAGATTGTCGGATTCCGGGTGGGCATGGGTGGTCTGCAGGAGCACTATGGGATCGATCCGGATCTGACCACCTATGGCAAGGTGGTCGGCGGTGGCTTTCCCGCCGGTGCTTTTGGCGGGCGGGCAGAGTTGATGGATTTGCTCGACAACTCGCAGGGTGCTTCGGGTATTTTTCAGAGCGGTACTTTCAGTGCCCATCCCATGGTCATGGCAGCGGGTATGGCTACTTTGAGGCAGCTTACCCCCGAGGCTTTCGTCCATTTGAACGGTATGGGAGAGCGATTGCGGGAAGGGCTTGAGGCGCTCTTTGAGCGCCAGCAAATCGCCGCCAAAATAGTGGTCCTGGGGTCGCTTTTCAGCCTCTATTTTACCGACCAGGAGGTAAGCAATTACCGCGTTGCGGCAAAGGCCGACCAGAGGCTGTCCTACCCGATTTTTCTCGCCCTACTTGAGCAGGGTTATTTCCTCAACCAGGGACTTGGGATGTGCGCTCTTTCGCTGCCCATGTCCACGGACCATGTAGATGGACTGGTAGAGGCAATGGGCATGGCCATCGAGCGGGTCATTTGATTTGCGCTCCTGGTAGGAAAAGGGAATCGGCAAGCGGAAAGCCTGCCCCGAAGGGGGTGAGAATTCCCCTGCCGAAGACCCTTTGCAGGGGCGATGGAGAATTAGTCGTCCCCCTTGTTTGAAGGGGGGTGGGATTGGTAGTGAAGTAGCTGTAGGGTAAAAAACTTCTCCTGAGGATGGACCCCTATCGGGCCCCCATGCGGCTTCGGCGAGCTGAGCAGAAAGGATAGTTGAGATGGGAGTTTATGAATTGCGATTATTTGAAGATCTAATCGAATCCGGAGGCGCGATTGAGCCGGCTCTGCCGCCGTGCAAGCGCGTCTTATACGTGGTAGAGGGAAGTATGGGAGTCGTGGGCGAGGCGCGTGAATGGCAAGCCAATAGCGCCTGGTTCGGGACGGGGCCGTGCAGCGTCAAGGCGGGAGCGGAAGGGGTCCGCATGTGGCGCTGGGAACTGGCCGAGTCGCTGCTTGCCCACGAGGGCCTGGCAAGCGGTTCGGGCGTTAGTTCCAGGGCTAAGAAGCAGGACCAGATCGAACTCGATTCCCAGGACGAATATCTCATGCGCTGCGATCGGGTAGATTTTCCGCTGGGGGGGATCGCCTATACCCACATTCACGCCGGGCCGGGTACGCGCTGTCTCTTAGAGGGTACACTAGATGTGCAGCTGGACGATGGCGAAGAAATATTTGTAGAACCCGGGGGCGTCTGGTTCGAGCGCGGTCCTGACCCCATCTATGCCCAGGCTTCGGAAGAGGTGTTGACAAGTTTTATCCGCGCCATGGTGTTGCCGCGGTCCTATCGGGGGAAGAGTTCGATAACCTACGTGAAGGCCGAAGAGGCGGATAAACCCAAACGGCAGGAGTATACCCGCTTCGTAGACGAGTTTATCGATTTGTAAAAGAGGCCGATAATGAAGCCCAAAAAGGATTGGCACAACAAGGAATTCCGCAAGTTTGTGGCGCTTGGGGAAAGTACCACTGCCGGGGGGTGGAGCACCAGTCCCGAACGTTGCTGGGCGCCGCGTTTAAAGAGCTTGATAGACGATGTGCAGCAGCGGCCGGTGGAGTTCTTCAACGCCGGCATCGGCGCCAACGTGATTTCCAGTCGGGCGCCGGCGTACGCCCACAGCGGTCAGCCGGCCGCAGATACCCGTCTCAACAAGCACGTAATCAAAATGCGGCCAGATCTGCTGGTGATTTCCTATGGCCTGAACGATGCCCGGGGCGGCACGTCGGTGGGGTTTTTCTGCGATGTGCTGGCTTCGCTGGTGCGGCGGGTTCGGCGGCAAATCGATCCAGTGATCGTCTTGCCGGGCCCCTATTTTATGACTGATTTTAGCGTCGGCCATCCCCATTGGAGCAAGGCAAATCTGGATATTTTTGCCACCTTTAACGCCGCTATTGCGCAGGTGGCGCGCGAACAGGAATGTCTCTTTGTCGATCTGCTCGCAGCGTACGGGGGGGCAGAGTGGATGATCCACTATGATGGGGTACACGCCAACGATTTGGGACATCGGGTCGTGGCCAATCGCATATTCGAGGTGCTGGCACAAAATTGTTCCGGTCTGGCAGTCTGGACGCGCCAACGGGAAAAGACCAGTCCGCGCTGGCGCGATGAATCGTGTCTCAAGTTAGGTTTCAAAGACAAATCGGTCGGCCCCGGGCTCGGTGGTCGCACCTAGAAGGGGCACCGTGAAGATAGCGGATATTCACTGTCATATCGTGAGCGTCCCCAGACCCGATGGCACCGGGGTGCGGCGCAACTGGGTTTTTGTCGAAGTTAAAACTGATGCTGGTATAACAGGGATAGGCGAAGCAACTACGGAGTACCACGAGCAGGCGGTCAAGGCTCAGATCGAAACCGAGCTGAAAGCGCGGTTACTCGGTCTGGACCCCACCGATATCGAGCGCATTTGGCAACTCGGTTGGCGCGATTTCTGGTGGCGTGGCGGCGTTGTTCAGAGTAGTGCCTTAAGCGGTATCGACCAGGCTTTGTGGGACATCGCCGGCAAAGCGGCGGGGGTGCCGGTTTTTAAACTGCTGGGCGGCAAGGTGCGCGAGCGGGTGCGGTGCTATATCCGCTACGGACCGGAGTTTTTCGGCGTTCCCCTCGAAGAGGCTGCGCGCCGGGCTCTGGATATGGGATTCGATGCGTTCAAGCATGGCTGGGGGCCGCCGACCGAGCCTTACGACATGCCGCGACAGGCAGAAATCGCGCTAGAACAGCACACCCGGCTGCGCGCAATTCTGGGGCCGGAAGTGGCGCTGATGATCGATGCCGCCGGCATGTTCGATCCGCAGGTAGCGCATCGGCTGATCCAGGGACTGCAGCCCCTGAAAATGCACTTTGTCGAAGAGCCTACTAATATGGACACGGTGGAGCCGACCTTGCGCTTGAAACGGGATTTCCCCGATGTGCCTATTGCAATCGGGGAGCGCCTGATAACGCGCTGGGATTTTCGCCCCTGGTTCGAGCGGCAGGCCATCGATATCTGCCAGGCCGATATCTGCCACGCCGGCGGTATCAGCGAGTTGCTGAAGATCGCCCATTGCGCCGAGATTTATGGTATCACCATGGCGCCGCACAATCCCTACGGGCCGGTGGCGCTGGCGGCAGCAGCTCATTTAAGTGCGGCCATCCAGAACTTCAATATCCTCGAACACTGTCCGATCCAGCCCTTTTTCGATCGACTACAGAAGCTCAAAGTGCCAATTGTTAAAGGCTACATAGACGTCGGGGAATTGGAGCAGCGGCCGGGATTGGGGGTGGAACTGGATATGGAGATGGTGGCCCAGGGAGTGCATGTTCCCATGCCAGCAG
Organism: uncultured bacterium; assembly: GCA_964005845.1. Taxonomy (GTDB): domain Bacteria; phylum Latescibacterota; class UBA2968; order UBA8231; family UBA8231; genus CAXFTV01. Next base: position 2,337 of record CAXFTV010000665.1, on the reverse strand, counting down.
GTCGCTACGTGCAAAGAGATGGGTCCACGCCGATGTTGTGAGGATCAGCTCTTGGCGCTGGCGGCGGCTAAGGCCCGAGCGGTGCTCGTTGGGCTTGCAGAGCTTCACGAAGTCCTAAGTGCCCTGTAAAAGCCCGGATGATCTTGCTGGCCCTTTATCGCTGTACTCTTCCAGTTGTCCCCATTGTTTTGAGTTGACATCATCCCAGCAGTCTGATATGTTTTCGCCGCAATGATTGAATTCCAGTAAGGGGGAACTTCCCATGCAGCAAAGAGAGCCACTGCACTTTCTCATCGTCAAGGCACATCCGCACGATTTCACCCACTGTGCCGGCACTATCGGCACCCACACCGCCCGGGGTGATACGGTTACTTTTGTTAGTATGACCAGTGGTGCCCAAACCCACAACGAGCGGCTGCACGACGAGTTGATGAAGCCGGAAGCGGAACGCGATCCGGAGGTGCTCAATCAGGATGATAAAGCATACGCCGAACAAAAAGCTCGAGAAATTCGCCAGGTCTGCGCGCTGTTCGGGGTTGAAGATGTGAGGCTTCTCAATCTACCGGACAAACCCTTTCGCAAGACCCCCGAAGCAGTAAGCCTCCTGCGCGATATCATCTACGAAGTACGGCCCCATGTACTAATCACTCAGAGCCCCTTTCGCAGCGGGCGGCACGGTATGGCCGACGGGGCGCACGACGATCATCTGGATACTGCATTTACAGTTAAGGAAGCCCAGATGCTGGCCTCGTTGCCCAATTACGAAACCCAGGAACGGCCCCACACCATAGCAGCTACCTACTATCCCGGGGTTTATTTCATGGCGGATGAGATCGACTTTTATGTCGATATCTCGGCGTGGAAGGAGCAGCGGGTGCAGGCGGAGATACTCTTCAGCAGCCAGGGGCACACCGAGGCTTTCGCCAAAAAGCGGATCGAAATCAGCTCGGGTCACATGGGGTGGTATAGCGGCACCGAATACGCCGAAGGCTTTGTCCGCGCTAGTCCCGATTTGCTGGCGGAAATTCACGTTCCGGAAGCAGCCTTGCGGCGGGCGGCCGAACCGCGTGAAAACCACATGAAGCGCATTGCGGGCGAGCTCGAGGAATAGCGCCGACCCCCTCAACTAGGAGAAGATATCATGGCCAGGAAAAAAACAAAAAAAGTCGAGAAGCCGAAGATCTACCACATGTGTAGCCTGGGGACTTTGATGGGGTATGGCGGCAAAAAGGGTGAATGGAGCGTAGAGGAAAAATTAAAACGGATCAAAAAGGGGGGCTTCGACGGGTTTTTGGGGCGCTTGGCCATGGTCAATCGCGAGCAAGTTGAGAATTCAGGCCTGGTTTTTGCGGCCACAACCGACATGGAAAATGCCAAAGACGTCAAGCCCACCCTCACGGCTTTAAAGGAGTTGGGGGCGCGCTGCGTCAATGTCCAGATGCTCGACCACGATACGCCGACCCGGAAGGCCCTAGCCCTGGCAAGGCGGGTCATGGCCACGGCCGACGAGCTGGATTTCGACGTGGCCATCGAGGTCCACCGCGATACCTGCACCGAGACGCCCGAGAAAGCCTATGCCCTGGCCGAGGGTTTTGAAAAAGCGGAAAAACGCCCCCTCAAAATGACCTGGGATTTCTCACATCCGGCCGTGATAAAACATCTTTCGCCGCCCTACTGGGAGCGCCTTGCCGAGCGTCCGGATTTGATCCAGTACGCCCAGCAGTTCCACTTCAGGCCCTTCAACGGCCACCACGCCCAGATACCGGCGCTGGACGCCAGGGGGAAGCTCACGCCGGAGTTTATCGACTGGCTGGAATTCGCCGAGCAGGTCCTGGCCTGCTGGCTGCAAGCGGCCACCCCCGGCCGCGAGGTCTTTGTCTGTCCAGAACAGATTGCCGGGGGGTATTTTCTATCGGTTTTTGGAGATCGCTGGAAGGATGTCCAGGCCTGTCGGCGCGAGATCGACCGGGTCTGGAAACGTCAATTGCGCAAATGGGGGAAATGAGGATACTATGCCTGATAAAAACGTTTTTCTGGGAGAGCTGACACGCAAGGAACTGGGAGCTGCCATCGAGGGAGGAGTCGTCCAGGGGGCAATCGTGCCGACCGGCGCCACCGAGCAGCATCAGGATCATCTGGCCATGATCCACGATGCGGCCAGTGTCAGTGAAATCGCCGCGCGGGTCGCCATGCGCTTTCACCCGCAGATTCTGGTCACGCCGACGATCGCCATGTCGATGTCCGAGCACCACATGGCCCGCGGCGGAGCCCTGACCGTGCGGCCCGAGATCTATGTCGAGTATGTCTACGATATCTGCCACAGTCTCAAACGGTTGG
>CAXFTV010000664.1:0-11542 GCA_964005845.1 uncultured bacterium | reverse complement strand
CGCCCACCAGTGTGTGCAACTCGTCGATGAACAGGATGACGTTGCGGGCTCGCCGCACTTCCGTCATGACGGCCTTGATGCGCTCTTCGAACTGCCCCCGATATTTGGTACCGGCTACTACCCCTCCCATATCCAGGGTGACCAGACGCCTATCAGCCAAAATTTGCGGCACCCTTTTCTCGATAATGCACTGGGCCAGACCTTCGGCGATAGCGGTTTTGCCGACGCCGGGATCGCCGATTAGAATCGGATTGTTCTTCTTGCGGCGGCTAAGTATCTGGGTCACGCGCTCTATTTCTTGCTGCCGTCCGATTACCGGATCCAACTTGCCTTCGCGAGCCAGTTGGGTCAAATCGCGGCCAAAGTGGTCCAGGAAAGGGGTCTTACTTTTTTTGCCCTTCTCCTTGCGTCCCGTGGTTTTTCCTTCGATTACCGCCAGAGTTTCGTCCCAGGCCGTCTTGTAATCGACGCCAAAAGCGGCGAGAATCTGCGCCGCTACCCCCTCCTTGTCTTTTAACAGTGCCAGCAAGAGGTGCTCTATATCCACAAACTGGGTCTTCATTTCTTTGGCTTCGTTAGCTGCGACTTCGAGGATCTGTTTGGCGCGTGGTGTAAAGGGCACTTCGCCAATAGTCATGGTTCCACCAGAGGTAGCCACATAGTCTTCTATAGACTGTTTGACCGTTTCCAGATTCAGTCCCAAATTGGTCAACACGGTAACTGCTTTGCCCTTGCCGTCCTTGATGATACCCAGCAGCAGGTGCTCTGTACCAATATAATTATGTCCCAGACGCGCCGATTCTTCGCGGGCCAACTGCATCACCCTTTTAACCCCATCTGTAAACATGTTGTTCATGCTATTAAATCCTCCTGAACCCTATCGACGTCTATAATCAGACAGCAAAAAGCAAAGAAAAAAATCTCCGACTACCTAGTTTTTGAAACTACCAAAACCGCGCAGTCTTGTCAAGGCAAACAACCTAACCTTGCGACACCTGTTTACCCATGTGTTCGCGGACCAAACTCGCCCGCCTCAAATCCCGTTCTTCGGGCTTCAGAACTCGACCGGCCTCGGTCTGCAAATGGGATGGCTGGGTCACGATCATCAGGCGATTCATAAAGCTGGAAGATATACCTTTGAGCACTGATAAGGTATGGCCCAGCCGCACCGCTGAGAGCAAATTCATAAATTCCTGACTGCTCAAAACCCGGGCATGGGACAGCAGCCCATAGGCCCGCCAGATCTTGTCTTCTACCTGAGAACGCGCATCAGCCAGCAAAGTTTCCTGAGCGTTTCGTTCGCATTCGATCAGTTCCCGGGTCAGGCGCTCCAAATCCTGGACGATCTCCTCTTCGGAGCGTCCCAGAGTAGTCTGATTAGATATCTGAAATAGGTTGCCCGCCGCATTTGTTCCCTCGCCATAGAACCCCCGGACGGTAAACGCCATATGCGTCAGGCCGCGAAGTACGCGCTCCATATCCTCGTTCAAGACCAGGGCCGGCAAATGAATCAGCACCGAGATCCTCAAGCCCGTGCCCGTATTGGTAGGACAAGCCGTCAGATAGCCCCATTTTTCGGTATGGGCGTAATCCAACCTGGCCCCCAACTCATTATCCAGGGCATTGATCTGTGCCCAGGCTTCTAGGGCCTTCAAACCAGGCAGAATAGCCTGGAGCCGCAGGTGATCCTCCTCGTTGATCATAACGCTGAGGGCTTCATTCCGGTTAAACAGCACTCCGCGTTGGCCCTTGCTGTCCGCAAGTGCCGGACTGATCAAGTGGCGCTCTACCAGTAGCCGGCGCTCTTCGGTCTTCAGCGCATTCATCTTGAAGAAAATCGCACTATTCATTTGGCTACTGTCCTTGGCAGATGCCAATACCTGCGCGATGATCTTTTCCTGATCGTCCTCCGTCGCTTTGTGTGCAAATGGACTAGAAGACAGATTGCGCGCCAGTCGCGTGCGACAGCTCAATACTATTCCATCAACATCGTCAGCGCCGCTCAACCAGTCGGCAGAATTGCGCGCTAAATCTTGCAGATTCATAGCGACTCTTCAGTGGTCCCTTTTTCCAGTTGAACGATGCGATCCCGCAACTCTGCCGCCCGCTCGAAAGCCTCCTCGGCAACCGCCGCCTCGAGCGCCTGACGCAATTGGACGATTTCCTCTTCGGGCGACAACAACTGCCGCTGTTTGACCCTGCCCTTACCGCAGTGGCGGGCCGAACCGTGAATCCGCTTCAAAAGCCGCTCCAGCTGCTCGCCGAAGGCGTTATAACACCCCTGGCAACCGAATCTACCTGCTTTTTTAAACTCCTGGTAGCTCATGCCGCACTCGGCACACTGAGCGGCGGAAGCGCCTTCCGCCGCCGTGAGTTGACTCAGTTCGGCGACGACCTTTTTGCCCGATGCGCTAGTAACGACACCCGTCGCCTGGTGATCCTCTTCTTTAGGAGCGCAGGAACTGCATAGATTGACCGTCTTCTTCTTATTCTCCACAATGTGGGTATAACGAATAGTAGCTTCGTGTTTATTGCACGATTCGCAAATCATAACCTACTACCTTTGTCACATTATTGAAGCCGCAATTCACCTTCTTCCAGATGCCCGGTGCGATCCATGCCCGCCGCCAGCTTCGGGTCGTGCGTCATGACTACAAAAGCCTGCTTGTATGCCTGCGACAATTCTTTTATCAGACCGTGCAAATTCAGGCTGGAAGCCGCATCCAGGTTTCCCGAAGGTTCATCGGCTAGCACCACCCGGGGTTTCATGATCAAAGCCCGTACCACGGCAACGCGCTGACACTCACCCCCGGATAATTCACCGGGCCGGTGATGCAAGCGCTTTTCCAATCCCACCCGCCCCAGCAGTTCAACCGCTTCCCCTGCGATCTTGCTGGTGTGCTTTCCGCCGATCATCGCCGGCAACATGACATTTTCGAGTGCGGTAAACTCCGGCAGCAGATGGTGAAACTGGAAGACAAAACCGATGTGCTTGTTGCGGAAAGTGGCCAGATCCGCTTCCTGCAGGTGCAATACATCCACCGCGTGAATGGCCAGTTCCCCCGCGGTGGGCCGATCCAGCGTTCCCAGGATATGCAGCAGGGTACTCTTCCCCACCCCCGAGACCCCGGTGATGGCGAGAACCTCTCCCGCTGCAACTTCGAGATCCACGTGCTTGAGAATTTCAAGCTCCTCTGCTCCTGCCTTGAAAACCTTGCGAATACCCCGAGCCTGGACCACTGTTTCTCCGGACAAGTAGATTCCCTCACATAATATACCTGATTGCGTCTACGGGCATCAATGCAGCTGCTTTGCGGGCGGGATATATCGAAGCGAGCAGACAGATGCCCAAACTCACGAGCGAGACCAGCAGAAAATCCAGCACTTGCATATCAACCGGCAGAGAGCTGATTATATAGATATCTCCGGGAATAGAGATCAGTTGAAAATGCTGCTGTACAAGGCAGACACCGAGGCCAATGGCGCAGCCGAGAGCGGTGCCGACCACGCCGATGGCCAGACCCTGGTAGACAAAAATTCGCCGGATTCCCCTCCCCGCAGCTCCCATGGTCCGCAAGATGCCAATCTCGGGTGTCTTGATCAGAATCGACATTACCAGGATTGACATAATATTAAATGCGGCCACTACTATGATCAGACTGAGGGCGATAAAAATAACCCACTTTTCCAACTCCATCCAGCGGAACAATTCCGGGAAGAGCCGGGTCCAGTCACTAACCCTGTAGGGATAGCCAAGCTCGGCATCGAGAGCTTGGCCGATCTGAACGGCCTGGTCGACATTCTGCACGCGTATATGGATATTGGTCACACCTTCTGCAATCCCCATAATCCGCTGCGCATCCTGCAAAGAAATAAAAGCGAAATTATCGTCGTAGTGGTACATCCCACTTTCAAAAGTATCCGTGACGATGAAAGCCCAGAGTTTGGGAGTCCCTCCCATCATGACATCTTCCAGTTCCAAATTCTGGAAGCTCACGAGCAAAACCTCGTCCCCGGGCCCCACCACCATTCTCCTAGCCAGTTGCTCTCCGAGAACGATACCGGGATATTTTTGTTCGGGCAAGTCTCCTAGCAGCAGTTTATCCCGATCGTAGACCAGATGTTTTGGCAAGTCGGATACCCTGCCAAAACTTTCTGAATCTATACCCCACAAAACGACGCCATCCATATCCTTCTTACCCCTCTTAGGGGCTATTACCATCTTGCTCTCTATAACCGGAGTAGCGCCTTTGACGCCGGCAAACTGCTCTACCTGAGCCAGAATCTCGCCCTCATTCTGCACCATCTCACCATAATATTTTTGCACCGTCACATGGGCATTCATCCCGATCAAACGGTCTTTGACTTCGCCCGAAAAACCATTGGTCACTGACAGCATGATGATCAGGGCAGCAACTCCCAGAACGACGCCACCAGCCGCTATATAGGCAATAGCTGAAATGAATCCCGACGTCTGCTTGGAACGCAGGTAGCGCTTGGCTATGAATAACTCGTACGACACTGGATCAACCCGCCTCTCCCCGAGTCAGAAAGGCCTTGATAAAACCATCGATATCCCCATCCATGACGGCCTGAACTCCAGAAGTTTCGTGATCTGTGCGATGATCTTTAACCATGTTGTAGGGGTGAAAGACATAAGAGCGTATCTGGCTACCAAAATCTATACTCTTCTTGGTACTCTCCAGGGCATCGAGTTTTTCCTGCTCTTCCTGCTTGTAAAGCTGATAGAGGCGGGCAGACAGCACCTTGAGAGCAGTGGATTTATTCTTCATTTGCGAACGTTCGTTCTGGCACTGTACCGAAATCCCCGTCGGCAGGTGGGTAATGCGCACCGCAGACTCGGTCTTATTCACATGCTGTCCGCCGGCTCCCCCCGAGCGATACACATCAATCTGCAGATCCTCGTCCTTGAGATCTACCTCCACATCATTGTCGACCTCGGGATAAACAAAAACCGAAGCAAAGGAGGTATGCCTCCGACTACTGGCATCGAAGGGAGAGATCCGCACCAGGCGATGGACGCCTATCTCAGCTTTTAAATGGCCATAGGCGTATTCACCTTTGACCTCTATAGTAACTCCTTTGATACCGGCTTCTTCACTGGCCTGGAAGTCCATGATATCCCCCTGGAAGCCACTGCGCTCGATCCAGCGAACGTACATGCGCATGAGCATTTCCGCCCAGTCAGCAGCTTCGGTGCCACCGGCTCCCGGGTGGATTTCCAGGATGGCATTTTTGGGATCATCTTCTTCGCTCAGCATCGTGCGAAACTCCAGATCATCAATCTTGGAAAACAATCCCTCGCTTTCGCCCTCCAGTTCCTCCAGAGTCATCTGGTCGCCTTCTTCGGCGGCCATTTCATGTAGTTCGGAAAGATCGTCGAGTTGATTTCTCAGACTTTCCCAGGTCTCTATCAAATCTTTTAATACCCGGACCCGGCGAGATACTATTTCTGCCTGACGCCGATCGTTCCAGAAATCGGTACGGACCATCTGTGCTTCCAAGGTCTCCAGTTCTGCCCGTTTGCTAGCCAGGTCAAAGATAACCTCCCAGCCGTTCGAGGCGTTCTCGACAGCTCGGTAAATTCTCTTCTAATGAAGCCATCTACTAATCTCCTTTTTTTTCTTCGCTATAACGGTCAAATAACAGGCGTTCTGCTTCGCGCTCCTGGGGAATTTCGAACAATAATTCACCGGCGAGTTTATCATCCCTATCCAGGTAGAATCTGTTGGATTGCTGGATGAAAAGGGGCGAGCGGGAAAGCGGGTAATAGCGCGTATTCTCGTCGTCGACCAGCCTGAAACACCTGGGCACCACAGGATAGCCCAGTTTCATACGAGCTTCCATTTCGACTTTTACCAGGACAAATTTATGGTCGTCGGACGGCTCTCCGTGGTGGAAGTGAAGATAGCGCACTCCCCCTTCCGGCACCGCCCAGATTAGGGGCGTTTTAACCCGACTCAACAAATCGGGCAAATCCTGTAATTTCTCGGCCGATCCTCCGGTGAGCCGAATTCCTATATAAAGAGGCAAGAATACAGCTACGAGCATGAGCACCGCACGCCTTACTCGCTTCAGAACAACCTGTTCTCTCCTCTTTGGCACCGCCTTCAAAATACCCCCGAACTCAACGCATAATAGCGATCTTGCCAGACCGCTTTGAAGTGGAAGCAGTCAGTTGATAAAAATAGAGGCCATTGCCTAGCCGCTCTGGAATCTCCCAGCTGAACCTCTGGTTGGCCCCTTCGAAAAACTGCTTCTTTTTCTCGTCCACGAGACCGCCGGCCAGATCGAAAATCCGCAGGGCCACCTCATACTCGGCGTCTAGCTGCAGTGGAAAATGCACCACATCTAGCGTCGCCGGATGGGGAAAAGGATCTCCCGACAGACTTAAAGCGGGCCCCTCCACATCCAGCTGACTAGCATCGAAAGCCTGGACCAGCCCCCAGCCATAGACCGTGTCTGCCCCGGCTATCCCCAGATCCTTCGCACTTTTTTTTAAGCTTTCCAGCATCTCTTCGGGACCCCAATTCGGATTGACCTGGAGTAGCAAAGCACACACCCCACTCACCAGGGGCGCGGCAAAGGAGGTCCCGCTAGATCGCATATAATCACCGCCGCGAATATCGGCCACGACCACGCGGACCCCTGGAGCTACGACATCCGGCTTGATACGGCCATCCGCAGTAGGTCCGCGCGAACTGAAAAAGGCGATCTCCTGCCGACGATCTACCGCCCCCACCGCAATCACACCCGGGGCATCCGCCGGTGCTATAATATAGGGCCACTCGGAATTATTGGCCTGGTTGCCCGCCGCTTCGACTACGATAATCCCTTTGCGCACGGCCAATGCCGCTGCTACACTGGTCAATGCGGTGGCACCGTCTAGATCTGAAAAAGTGTAGCCGCTGCCATCATCCCAGGTGGTGTACCCCAGTGAACTGTTGACGATATCGGCTCCCAGACTGTCCGCCCACTCCAAGCCGGCGACCCAGCGATCCTCTTCAATGGGCATTTCGCTGGCGAGATCCTCAGTCTTGGCCAGAATATATTCGGCCTCCGGCGCGACGCCGACCAGACGGCCGGGATGGTTGGCCGCCAGTAGCGATAGCACCTGGGCACCGTGAACATTCTGGCTGCCCCCCCTTTCATCGCCGGTATGCGGCTGGTTCGCTTGATCGAAAACCACGTCATCGCCGTTGATGAAATCGCGTTCGGCAATTATCAAACCATTGTCGCGCAGGTGGGCAAAGGTCTTGTGATCCAAATAGTGAAAACCGTCGTCGAGCACGGCAATGCGCACCCCCCGTCCCCTATAACCCCGAGCGTGCAAATGGACTACGCCGATTTGCGCCCGCTGCTCGAAAGATGGATCTTCTTCTTGGGCCAATATTTTGGCGGCGGCAACTCCGTCTTCCGTCCCCGGCGACACGGGCAAACGCTTGAATCTTTGCACCGGTCTGACCTGGCGGACAAAACTCAATTCAAGAAGCTGCTGCTGCTGGGCCCGACTGGCCTGAACGGTGAGGGCATTAAACCACCTGGAACAAACCCGCAGAGAAATCCCCATTGCTTTGACCTGAGCAATATAATTTGGATCCAGTGGCAAATCCAGTTCCTCACTGGTCCATTCATCATCCTCTTTAAGCCATTCTAGGCGTCCTCCTGCACCATCCGGCTTATCGCTAAAAAAAACCCAGACATCTTCGGCTGCAACGGCTAGCCCCCATGCAAATACCCCCCCAAGCACCTGTATCAGAACTACCCCCGGACCCATCCTCGCTATCCTGTCAATGATCCTCAGAATCGGGCTCCCTGCGATCGATCACATCAACACCTTCGGGTACCTCAAAGCGGAATAACGCCTCATCCAGTTTTTTGTTGACCCTGTGATCCTTCAGTATATAGGTAGTAATATTGTCATTCACTTCCACCTGCTCCGCCTTTAATAAATGCCAGCGCTTGCGGTCCACCCAGACCCTCATCCGGACAATATGCGCCCCGCTCGCACGCGGTTTAAGACTCAGCAGATAACACGATCGGCCCTCCAGGTCGACCTCCTCCACTGCCAGTAGTGCATAAGCTTCGGTATAGTCGAGCAGAATTTCCCAGGGAGTTTTAAATTCTCCTTCGGACGCACTGACGATCACTTGCTGGTTCTGTTTATCGTAGGTCCAGATCCCCTGCTCCCCGGCGACTACCAGATCGCCGTCTTCCAATTCGACGCGGAACTGGTCGGGTTTGCGCGTATAGATTATTCCCCTGCGACTCTGTTTCTTTTTATCGAGCAAGGCCCAGTAAAACTGTTTTTCAAACTTGGCGGAAAAGGTCTTATAATTGGCAAAGGATTTCCGCATTTTCTCAATGACTTCATCGCCACTAATAGCCGCTGCAGGCCATGGGCAATTGAGGCAAAAAAATACGGCCACTAGAGCGGCCCAACCAATTCCTCGCTGCAAAAAACAATTCATCAATTGCTCTCTATTTCGGCGGCCGTGGCAAGCTCTTCCCCACCTTCCTGTGCAATCATAATCTGGCGTGGCTTGGCACCTTCAGCCGGCCCCACTATGCCGGCGCTTTCCAGTTCATCCATCAAGCGCGCGGCTCTCGAGTACCCTATCTTCATGCGCCGCTGCAGAAATGAAGTCGAGGCCTGCTGATATTCAGTCACCAGATTCATGGCTTCGTCGAACAATTCATCCTGCGATCCCTGCTTTGATTTAATATCCGCATGTTCCTCAAGGACCGCAACTTCCTCGGCCTGGTAATTGGAGGACGAGATTTCGTCGACCAATTTCTCTGTTTCTTCGCCGGAAATGAAGGCGCCGTGAATGCGAATCGGCTCCCCCTGTCCGCCCGGCAAAAAAAGCATATCCCCACGGCCCAATAAACGTTCGGCACCGTTAAAGTCCAGAATGGTGCGCGAATCCGTTTTTGAAGCGACCTGGAAAGCAATGCGCGAAGGGAAATTGGCCTTTATCACCCCGGTGATTACATTAACTGAAGGGCGCTGCGTAGCAAGAACGATATGAATCCCCACGGCCCGCGATTTCTGTGCTAAACTCATCAGTGAAGTTTCCACATCCGCAGGTGCAGTAAGCATCAAATCGGCAAATTCGTCTATAACTGCTACGATATAAGGCATGGGTTTTTCTGGTTCAATACCATCTTCCAGATCCTGCGGTCCCATCTGCCCGAGCTTGCGATTGTAGTCGTCCAGATTGCGCACTCCAAGAGCGGCCAATTTCTGATATCGCGCCTCCATTTCGGCCGTAGTCCACTTCAGTGCTTCGGAAGCCTTCTTGGGATCGGTAATCACCGGGACCAGAAGATGGGGAATATCGTTGTACATGGTCAACTCGACCACCTTTGGATCGACCATGATAAGACGGACTTCATCCGGCGTAGATTTAAAGAGAATGCTGGAAATCAGGCTATTTATACACACGCTCTTCCCCGATCCCGTCGCACCGGCAACCAGGAGATGCGGCATCTTGGCTAGATCCGCAACAAAGGGCTCTCCCGAGATAGTCTTGCCCAGTGCTATCGTCAGTTTCGACTCGGCTTTGCGAAACTCCTTGGATTCCAGAATTTCGCTCAGGTAGACTGTTTCGTGTTGTTGATTGGCAATCTCGACTCCGACCACGGACTTGCCCGGCACCGGTGCCTGAATGCGAATTCCGTTTGCACTCATGACTCTGGCCAGATCGTCGGCAAGAGTCACAATGCGATTTACCTTGACCCCAGGAGCAGGCTCGACTTCGTAACGAGTGACCACAGGACCGGGACTCACCTCCACCACCTTACCCCCGATATCGAAGTTGCCCAGAGCATCTTCGAGAAGGCGAGCATTGTCCAGCAGCGTGTCTTTGTCGACCCCGCCTTGTGCATTGGGGGTTTCATCCAATAGCCCAATCGATGGGATCTTGTACTTTCCGCTGGACGGTTTTTTGCCATTTTTTTCGTTCCCTTTATGGGCTTTTTGCGCAACTTCCGATTTCCTGGCCCGTGCAGGCCTCGCCGGACGCTCCCGCCGTGGGGGGGGCACCTCACCTGGCTCTTTATCGGGCGTTTCGAGTATGGTATCCGGGACCAACTCTGGCGCCACGACAGTATCCAGAACCTGGACCGCCTCTTCTGCTCCCTCTACTGAAGATGGACTACCGATAGCGGTTAAGGTTTCCCCTTTATCTTTTGTATCACTTTCCCTCTCTTTTTTGGCTTCGTTTTTTCTCTTGACCATGGAACTTATAAACCGAGCGGGTAGTCCAAAAACCCACTTTACTCCTCGCCCTATTGCCCGGAATCCGGAGCGGAGGCCATGCAAAGCGATTCGGGGATCTATGTCCGTAGTCATGATCGAAGCCATTATAAAAAGTGCGCCTAGGAGTACGGCAGAGCCAATACGCCCTCCATAGGGTATGAGAATTACACCGCTTACCTGAGTACCCAACCATCCCCCGAGCTTAAATGCCGTGTAAGAAGAATAAACCGGCAAACCACTGCCAACGCTGAAAAGCAGCGCCATGCTGGACAAGCCCACGCTACGGTAGACTGCGGCCAATATGGATTGTTGCTTCAACCTGTTCCATCCCCAGAGCAAGACCAGGATTGGCAGGATATAAGCTGCGTATCCTATGCTCATGAAGGTGCTATAAGATATATATGCTCCTATATACCCCCCCCAGTTGAGCAACTCATCCGGCGATCGGCTCGAATTGGGAAAATCGTGCGCCGAGTGAGAAACCAGGCTAATAACAAGAAAGATGCCGCAGGCTAGCAACAAAACACCACAGGCCTGGGCACCTTTTTTTCCTCCGATAAACTTGTCTAAAAACTCCGACATACCAACCTCGTTATTTCGAATGACCAGAGAGGAGGAGAAAATTGACCAGGTGGGAACTCGGGGGTGAGCTTCCCGGGGAAAAGGGCTAATTCATATTATAAATGCTTTTAGGGGGCGCTTCGCACCACTACTTTTTTTAGCTGGGTTAGGCGACCTGCGGCACTTGCTGCTAGGTGCGCAATATACAAACCAGTAGGGACAGAACGCCCCTGCCGATCCCGTCCATCCCATTCCACACTTCCACTGGGTCCCGACGAAGAGCTATCCAACAGTTGTCGAATGGGATAGCCCTCTATGTCGTAAATCCACAGATCTACCAGAGCCGGGGAAGCCGGCAATCCATAACTGAGAACAAGCGTTTGCGAAAACGGGTTCGGTTCTGCTTTTAAAGTGATACCTTCAGCTGTAAACCGGCGCTGTTCGTATACGCTGTTGAGGCGACCGGGAGTGCCGCCATCAACCAGTGCTCTTTCCCAGTTAGTAGATCCCGCACCAGCCTCTAAATCTATTTTTTCCCATGAAAAACCAGACTGTTCCGCCGGTGGATAGTGAAAAACCTCTACTGTATCCCCACCTGCAGTGGATAAAATAACGCTTCCTTCCCTGCTATTGGGCCAACCGGCTCGACCAAATGCCCTGTCCTGGATAGCCAGCAAAACCACATCCGGATGCAGG
>CAXFTV010000663.1:0-4614 GCA_964005845.1 uncultured bacterium | reverse complement strand
GCAGCGCGCGCCGCCGCCACCATGCGGGTGCCGGCGCTGATGTTGCTGGTGGCGTTGCGCAATTCGAAATTCGCCGGGAAGGGGGTCATGCGGAAGGCCGTATAGCCCTGTTCCAGACCGCTGCGGGCGGCGGCGGCGATCTCTGCGTCGGTCTGACCGCCTAAATTTCCATAAACCTTCACCTTGTCGCGGCACTTGCCGCCCAGCAGCTGGTACACCGGCAGGCCGACCGACTTGCCCAGGATATCCCACAGGGCGACGTCGATGGCGCTGAGCGCGGCGCTGAGCGCCGAACCCATGAAGTGGGCGCGGCGCGACACGGTTTGAAAGTGGTGCTCGATGAGGCGGGGGTCCTTGCCGACGTAGTACTCGCTCAGCTCCTTTATCTGCTCGCAGACCACGCCGTGGTGCGCCCACAGACCGGCCTCGCCATTGCCGACCAGACCCTCGTCGGTGTAGACGCGGACCAGCAGGTAGCGGCTGACCAGAAAAGGTCTGATCTCGACGATTTTCATATTTGCTTCTCCATGGATGAAAGGCGATAATCCTTCTGGAGCACTAATATGGTCACGAGGGCGCGGAAATCGCAAGAGGGCAGCCCGAATACTTGCTGCAATGGGCGTTGTTTTTCGCGCGCTTGGATTTTGCGTTATATTCAACATTCGGCGCGGCAAAAAATATGGCAGATAGCCGCTTGCAGGTGGCGCTCGGCCGGCCGTCGGTTTACGCGAAATAGCGATGTGAAATTTTCACCTCTCCTCCCCTTGCTCGGTGCGGCCCCGCTGGCCGGCGGTTGCGGAGATGCGTCTCGCACCGGGGCTGCAGCGCACTTTGCCGCGTGCGCTCGCGAGGGTTGAAGCCCGAAAAAGAAAAATAAAAGGACAACAGCCATGATTATCGACTGTCATACCCATGCCTGGGACTACTGGCCCTACGAGCCTAATGTGCCCAATCCCGAAAGCCACGGCCGGGTTGAAAAATTGCTGTGGGAGATGGATCAAAACGGAGTCGACAAAGCGGTGATGGTATGCGCCCGCATCGACCACAATCCCAACAACAACGACTACGGCGCCGAGTGTGCAGAAAAGTACCCCGACCGCATCGTCCAGTTCGCCGATGTAGACTGCTCGTGGACCGATACCTACCACACCCCGGGCGCGGCCCTGCGCCTGGCGGCGGCGGCGGATAAGTACCAGCTCAAGGGCTATACCCACTATTTAAAAGACGATTTCGAGTGGTTCGAATCCGACGAGGGCCTGAAGTTTTTTACAAAGACCGCCGAGTTGGGGCTGATCGCCAGCCTGGCCTTCGGCGCACCCTGGCACGAACACGTGCGCAAGCTGGCCCGGCGTTTTCCCGACACCATATTTTTAGGCCACCACATGGCCGGAACGCGCGCCAGTGAAAAACCGCCCTACCCGAATTTCCAGGAAGTGCTCAAATCGGCCGAGGTGCCCAACATCTACCTCAAAATGTCGGGTTTTGGCTATGTTTCCCAGGTCGAATGGGACTATCCCTACTCGGACACTTTCTGGATGGTGCGCAAGCTCTACGAGCACTACGGCCCCGAGCGTCTGTGCTGGGCTTCGGACTACCCGCCGGTGCTCGGGTACATGACCTACAAGCAATCTATCGAAGTCTTCCGCACCCACTGCGATTTTATCCCCCAGAAGGATCGGGAAATGATTCTGGGCGAAAATATGCAGCGCTTGCTGGGTTTGTGAGGTGCCATGTTCGAGGGCTTTGAAAAAACCCGGATCGAAGTGCAGGGCGTATCCATCCATCTGGTGCACGGCGGTGCAGGGCCGCCCCTGTTGCTGCTGCACGGGTATCCCCAGACCCATGTAGAGTGGCACAAGATGGCGCCTGCCCTGGCGGAGCATTACACCGTGGTGGCGCCCGATCTGCGCGGCTACGGCGACAGCGGCAAACCAGCTGCCGGCGGCGGCGATTTGAGCGTCTATTGCAAGCGCACCACGGCCCGGGACCAGGTCGAGGTCATGGCCGCGCTCGGCTTCGGTGCCTTCGACGTGATCGGCCACGATCGCGGCGTTCGCGTCGGCCAGCGCCTGGCGCTGGATTTCCCCGCCTGCGTCCGCAGCCTCACGGCGCTCGACGTGGTGCCCTCGCAGGCGGCTTTCGAGCACATGGATGCGCAGCTCGCGTACTCCTGGTTCCACTGGCACCTCATGCGCCAGCCGGCACCCTTGCCGGAGACCTTGATCGGCAGCAATGCCAAATTTTACCTGGATTTCCTGCTGGAGCAGTGGTGCGGCACCGAGGGGGCGATCACGGCGCCGGCCTATGCCGAGTACCTGCGCTGTTTTGACAATCCCGAAACCATCCGGGCAACCTGTCTGGACTACCGCGGCGTCGAACTGGATCTGCAGCACGACGAGGAGGATCGGGGCCGCAAGCTAGAGTGCCCGGTGCTGCTGCTGTGGGGCACCCACATGCCCAGACGGCCGGGTTGGCAAACCGGCGCCAGCCTGGACATGCTCGCGGTCTGGCGCGAGCGCGCCGCCGACGTGCGCGGCCGGGGCATCGCCTGCGGCCATTTCCTGCCCGAGGAACGCCCTGAAGAAACTACGGCTGCGGTGCTGGAATTTTTGCGCCAGATTCAGTGACTCTCAGCTGCGGGTTTTTTTCCCCTCTGCGTTTTAGGCCGCCGCGCCGCTTTGGCCTTTTCCTTCGCGCCGCTCGCCCTGGTTTATGACTGCCCACCTCAGGGCGGCAAAACGCCGCCGCCAAAATACTCTCCGGCCCGCGCCGGGCATAGGCCGCCAGCGAAGTGCGGGTCCATGTTTTGCCGGTAAACAGCTTCCCCGCGGGCAGCTCTGGGCGGCACCTAGCCGAACTTTGACCGGTAAGCTGCCAGCTTGTCTTGCAACTTGCGATCCTGTAGCACGGCGCGGTTGATGACCGAAGCGGGGGCCTCGCCGCGCATGACATCGAGGGTGCCCTGCACGCACAACTCGCTGCAGCGGCGCATCATTTCGTCGGTGATGCCCAGGGCGTGCGGGGTCAGGTTGACATTGTCCAGGCGCAGCAGCGGATCGTCCGGGGCAATCGGTTCGGGATCCAGCGCATCGAGGCCGGCGCCGCGGATTTCGTCGGCGGCCAGGGCCCGGGCCAGGGCCTGCTGATCGATGATTCCGCCGCGCGCCACATTGACCAGGTAGGCCGAAGATTTCATCTGGCGCAACTCCGCGGCGCCGATGAGGTGGCGCGTCTCCTCGGTGAGGGTGCATACTACGACCACAAAATCCGCCTGCGCCAGCACGGTGGGCAGATCGGCCCGTTCGATTTCGTGCCGGCTCGCCGTGGCTTCGTCCAGGTAGGGATCGTAGACGAGGTGGCGGACATCGAAGGGGGCGATCAGTTTGTAGAGGTCGCGGCCGATATTGCCAAAGCCGATATAGCCGATGGTTTTGCCGCTCATTCCGCTGCCGCAGTTCTCCACCGACTCGCCCTCCGACCAGCGCCCCTCGTAGACCAGCCCCGATTTATGAAAAAGGCGGGTGCTCAAGGCCAGGATGTGGATCAGGGCGGCGGTGGCCATGGAGCGGCGGATGCCCTCGGGGGTGGTGGCGAGAATGACGCCGGCATCGGTGCAGGCCTCTAGATCGACGCGGTCGTAGCCGGCGCCGTAGCGCATGATCAGAGCGCAGCGCTCCACCCCTTCCAGGCTGTCGCGGGTGAAGATGGGGCCGCCGGCAATCAGCGCATCGCACTGGTCGAGGTCGCGCGGGTCGACGAGGTCGCGCGCACCCGAAAAATGGGTGATTTCGATGTGGGGTGAATCTTCCAGGGGGCCGCGCGCCGATGCCGCCGCCATGATCTTGTCGTAGACCCCGTCGTCGGTGATGGCGACGCAAAAGGAATCGTTTTTAGCCATAAAGGTCCTCGATTTTAGCAGTTGAAGGGGTGAAAATGCGTCTCAGATTGTAGCCTGCGGCCGGATTGCTGTCAAGGATGGCAAGGGGTCCCCTGGAAGGCGATTTTATGCTTCAAAAAGACTGGGTCGTCCCTTTCTTCGCGTCCATCCTGGTAGCACCCGGTTTTTTTTGTGCTCTTGCGGTCTATAGCGCCGGGGAGCGCGGCGCAGTAGAGGGGCTGGCTGGGCCTACTGTGCCGCCGGCCTTTTGGCGCCGAAGGTGGCCACGAGCGGGGGCAGCAGCAACAGCGTTCCGAGGGCACAGGCCACCATGGTCAGCACGACCAGCCACCCCAGGTTTTGCAGCGGGCCAAATCCCGAGAAGGTAAAGGCCAGGAAGCCCAGCACATTGGAGACGGCGTCGAAGCAGATCGCTTTGCCGGCCGTCAGCAGGGTGCGTTGAGTGGCCTCTGGCAGGGCGAGCCCCGCCGCCAGTTCTTCCTGCAGCCGGCTGAAAAAATGAATGGCAAAATCCACCCCGATGCCGACGCCGATCGAGGTGACGATAGCGGTGGCTATATTCAGGCGGATATCGCAAAATCCCATTGTGCCAAAGCTGCACGATACGCCGACGGCGAGGGGGATGACACACAAAAATCCCTTGCTAGCGGAGCGGAAAACCGCAGCGCAAAACGCCAGCATAAAGAGGACGGCGGCGGCGATATTGTAGATCTTTC
>CAXFTV010000662.1:0-10890 GCA_964005845.1 uncultured bacterium | reverse complement strand
GCCCTCGAGCCGTAGTGGACGTGCCCATGTCGGGCTACGGCAATTTTTCTTCAAGTGGCTTGCACGATTCCCTTTTCGCCCGCGTCCTGGTACTCGACGATGGCGATGTGGCCGTCGCCGTGGCGACGCTGGATCTGATCGGCCTAAACGTGGATTTGAATCCGGGATCCGGCCGCCTGCCCCGGCTGCTGCGGGCCGAGGGCATGGCTGGCTGGCTCATGGTGTCCACCCATACGCACGGTGGTCCCCGCGTTCTGGACCTGAGCGGGCCTTATATGGCGGACCGGTCCTGGCCCGCCGGAGATCCCTATACCAGCTGGGTCGAAGAGCGCATAATCGAGGCCGTGCGGCAGGCGCGGGAGGAGTTGCAGCCGGTGCGGGTTGCGGTGGCAAAGGGCTCTGTGGATATCAGTTTCAACCGGCGCCTGGTAAAAGCAAATGGGGACGTGGAGATGATCTGGGGGCGGGGGCGGCAATTCTCCCCGGAAGAATTGGGGCCGACGGATCCGGAGGTGGGCGTAGTGCAGATCGAAGACCTGCAGGGCAAGCCGCTGGCGGTGCTCTTCAACTATGCCTGCCACGCCGTGGTTCTGGGAAAACAAAACCGTTTGCTGAGTGCCGATTTTCCAGGGTACGCAATGGCTTATGTGGAGCGGCAGTTTTCCGGGGCAACAGGCTTGTTTTTGCAGGGCGCCGCCGGCGATCTGGATCCTTATATCGATGTCCAGAACGACTTTGGTCCGGCGCGGGACCAGGGTGAGGAACTGGGGCAGGAGGTAGTGCGGGTGGCGCGCGAGCTGGCGGGCCGGGGGGGCGTAGATCCGGCGATCGAGTGGATTCCGCTGCAGCGGACTTTTAGCCGTTTTGCGGCCTCCGAGGGCTCGGTGACCCTCCATTTCGGGGTGCTGAGACTGGGCCCCCAGCTGGCTTTCCTGACGCTCCCAGGGGAGCCTTTCGTGGAGCTGCAATTGGAGCTCAAGAGTAAATCGCCGCTGCCCTACACCTTTCTCCTCGGCTACGCCAATGGCTACGCCGGATATTTTCCCACCGTGCAGGCAAACCGCGAAGGGGGGTACGGGGCCAGCTGGGGGGGGACGATGCACGTTGAGCCCAGCGCCGGTGAGGCGATGGTGCAGATGGCGCTGGAAAAATTGAATGAGCGGATCTGGGTGCGGGCATTGCCCGATACGCTGGTGAGCGGGCAGGCGCTGGCATGGGGCGGCGTGCTGCGCCCTGTTTCCTCAGCGCATGAGACGCCGGTCGTCTTTGCGGATTTGGGGGATCTGGGGGGACCGGAGCGGCTGCCGCTGGCGGCGCGGGCGGATGGCAGTTACGAACTGGCGACGCAGCTGGGACCCGATTTGCAGGTGGGGGCATGGGAAGTGCCGATCTATCTGCAGTATGACGGAGGTAGAACGGAACGCTATCTGCGCCAGAGAGTGGTCGTGCTGCCGGGGGGAAATCGCTCGATTTGGGATGGGGGCATGGGCTCGGGATGGCAGGTGGAGACCAGCGGCGGGGCGGCCTTTATAGGGGTGCGGGAATTTGCCGGAAGGAGCGCTGCGGCCTGCCGTCTGGAGCCGGAATCGACGGATTCGGTGCTCGATTTCTGGACCCTTGATTTCCTCGCGGCGGCGGCGGTGCCAGCAGCGGGCTACGAATTCATCCGCTTGCGCCTGCATCCGGGGACGACCGCCGATTCAGCGTCCCCCGGCTTCTCTCTTTACGTCAACGACAGACCCATCGATCTCAGCCGGGAGATCGACTTCCGACTCCCCAGGTGGCAGGAGGTGGAAATCCCGCTGCGCAATCTGGCTCTCGAGGGGGGAGTAAAAAGGCTGCGCTTCTGGGGCTGGACGCGCGGGACTTTCTATCTGGACGATGTGGCGATAATCAGCGCAGCGGCGTCCTCGCCGCCGACGCAGGTCGGCGGTAGCGAGGGCAAGCGCCCGGCCGCCTTCGCACTCGGACAGAACTTTCCCAATCCATTCAACGGCGCCACGTCGATCCGCTTTGCGCTGAGGGAACCAGGGGTAGTGGAACTGGCTTTATTCGATCTGGCCGGACAGCGGGTGGCGACGTTGGCGGCGGGTCCGCGCGAGGCCGGCACCTACACCACCCGCTGGGATGGCCGTGACGGCGAGGGACGGCTGCTGGCCAGCGGCGTTTATCTGTACCGGCTGCAGACAGGTGGGGGCAAGCGGGTAGAGACCCGCAAACTGGTGCTGATCCAATGAGTGCGCTGCCCGCGGGCGTATAGGTAGCGAGCAGCGCGCGCAAACCCACTGCCCGCCAATAGCTCCCCGCAGGGACCGTGGAATGGCCCGGGGGAAAGGAAAAAAGGATAGCGACTCGACATGCAGTCCGAGCAATTTCTGCTGGCGCTTGATCTCGTCCGCGAAAAAATAGAATCTTTTGAAATTTACCCCTTCGGGCTCGACGCGGTCAGGAACCTGCACCGCCTGGAGTTCCATCCCGCGGTGACTTTTTTGATCGGCGAGAACGGTTCCGGCAAGTCGACCTTGCTCGAAGCCATCGCGGTGGCGTGGGGATTCAACCCGGAGGGGGGCAGCCGGGGGTTCAATTTCGCAACGCGCGCCTCGCATTCTGCTCTGTGCGATTATATCCGCTTGGTGCGCAGCGCGAAGGCACCCACCGACGGCTATTTCCTGCGCGCCGAAAGCTTTTTCAACGTCGCCACCGAGATCGAGAAACTCGACGAGGATTTCGACAATATCCCCCGCATCGGCGGTGCCTATGGGAAAGCTTCTTTGCACGAACAATCGCACGGCGAGGCTTTTTTGAATCTGATGATGGTGCGCTGTCGCGGCAACGGGCTGTACTTGCTCGACGAACCCGAGGCGGCGCTGTCGCCGAATCGCCAGATGGCGATCCTGGCGCGGATCCACCAGCTCGCCAGGGAGGGCTCGCAGTTCATCATCGCGACGCACGCGCCGATCTTGATGGCTTATCCGGACGCGTTCATCTACCAGTTTGGCGCCGACGGGATTCAGCGCATCGACTACGCCGACACGGAACATTATGCCGTGACCAGATCCTTTCTGAACAACCACAAAAAAATGCTCGATATCCTGCTGGAACCCTAGCGGTGGGGAGGCGGCCGGCAATTCTCGGAGATCGAATACAGGCAGTGCAGAGGTAAGGGGGACGGCTGCTATATGGACCTTCAATAAAAAGGGAGGAAGGAACGATGGGATTGACAAATGCGCTCCAGTTGCGCGATCGAGGATGGACTTCTCCCTGGCATTTGAGCGCCAATGGAGAGCACCGAATAGTCACGCAGAGCGCCGTTGTCGGGGCCGGCGATCTGGCCCTGGAAATGGGATCGGCGGCGGCGCTCGAGCGCGGTTTTCCGC
Source organism: uncultured bacterium (assembly GCA_964005845.1). Lineage (GTDB taxonomy): Bacteria > Latescibacterota > UBA2968 > UBA8231 > UBA8231 > CAXFTV01. The sequence goes on along the minus strand of CAXFTV010000662.1, from coordinate 7,513 downwards.
CGGTATCCCGCGGCATTTTGAAGATCGAGATGTCCGTCCGGCTGCAAAAGGCAACCGTGGATATAGAGGATGGCAGCGCTTCCGTCTTGAAGGTTTATGCCGGAGATCGAGAGGACAACTGGGCCTGCCGCTGGCACTATCCCTTTGCCTGGCCCGAGGTCGGGGGCAACCTCTACCCGCGCTTTTACGTCATTGACGGGCTGGGGAAGAAGAGGAAGGGCATTGAATATACCGCCGTCCGGGCGCAGGCCGAGCGCTGGTACCGGACGGCTGCGATCCTGAACTTTGCATCCAGGACCTGGGAGTACTGGGTCGACGGGGTCCGCGTTGATCCGGCGCAGCATGCCGGGCGCGGAATGGCCTGGTGGCAGTCCGGTGCCGAGCCTGCCTGTCTGAGCAAAGTGCGCATCGCCAGCACCGCCCAGGGCAAAAACTGGATAGACGCCATTTCGATCTGGCACGATGGCGCCCTGCTGGCTCACACCGCGTTTAATTGCGCCGAGGGCTACGCCGAGGGCAGGAGTCCGCTGGGAGGGCGGCACTAGTGAGCTCGAAGGTTGGCGCCAGCGGAAAATTTTTGTTTGGCTGCGGCCCTTGCCGGCGGCCAAGCTCCGGTGTATTTTTCGGCCTTCGACAAAGGCGATTTTTTTAATGGCGGAACAGCGTGAATTTTTCACTGGGAGAGAGCGCATGGAGTACCGAAAATTTGGCCAAACCGATATGGTGTTGAGCACGGTGGGACTGGGGGGACTTCTGGCTCACTACGAAGGTGTTTCCGGCCATCCGCCGGCGGCGGAGAAGCGGCGGATCTACCTGCGGGCAGCCGAACTGGGCGTCAACCTCTTCGACATGGGCTATGGCGACGAAGTCCATATTCCCGACGAATTGAAAGGTTACCAGGATGATCGCTACTTTTCGTTGAAAGTGGGCGCGCCCACCGCTGCGGAACTGGGCGACAAGGTCGATCAGCACCTGGCGAATGTGCGCCGCGACGCCATCGATATTCTGCGGGTGCACCACTACGCCTACGTCGGCGACGAGGCGTTGGCCGCGCGCATTGCCCAGCTCAAAGAGGCGGGCAAGGTGCGCGCCGTATGCACGATTCGCCACATGCTGGCCGATCAGCAGGCCTACGCCGAACGCGGGCCCGAACCCGATGCCGATGCGGATCTGGTCATCTACAACTACGTGTGCCGCTGGCAGGGTCCCGGCATCGATCTTGCGACCGCGGCCGACAAGGGGGTGCTGATTATGAAGGCGCTGGGCGGTCAGTGGGTGAGTTGGGCGGACAAGGCGCGGACGGACTGGAGTGCGGTGGGTCAATCCAAGGTGGAGGAACTGTCGCCCCGGGGTGAGGGCATCCGGGGCGAGTTGAGCCTGGTCTACCCAATCGTCTCGGGTCCCTGGCACGAGCTGGCAGAGCCAGGTGAAGAGGTGCCGCGCACCCAGCGCGCTCTGTCCTGGGTGCTGGCGAATAAAGGGGTTCACTGCATACTGGTAGCCTTCGCCAGCGTCGAGGAATTGGAAGAGGGGATCGGCGTCAAAGAGCTGGCGTAACGGGGGGAATGGAGCGTGATAAAAGTCGTCAAAGTCAAAGTAGAACCCCTTAGTGCGGAAACTTTTGCACCCTTTGGAGAGGTCATCCAGACCTACGAGGAAGCCAATCCGGAAATAGTAAAGGGAGGCTTGCGGGAAAAGGAAATTCCGGTTTCCTCCAGCGCCCGCCAGATGGCGCATTTTGCCTATCACACCGATGCGGGGCAGGCCTTTTATCCGCGCCGGCATCGGCCCTCGGTTTTCATGGTGGGGCCGGTCAAGGAAATGCTGGAGGCCGGGGATATCCGCGCCTTCTATTCGGACGGCAGCCTGGGCATCTGCGTCGGCGTCGGCGTCTGGCACACGGTGCCGATTTGCCTGGAGGGCGAGGAGGTCTTTCAGAGCGTGCGCGGCGATCAGGACTATCTGGCGCATTCGGTCGAGATCGATTTCGATACCGAGCAGGGCTTGACATTCGAACCGGATATATAGAGGGGTGGGGGGCGCATGAATCTGTTCAAAGCACCCGAAAAGGGCTGCGAAGAGGCACTGGATGCGGGCAGGGGCAGCACCGGGGCCTAGAAGTTTGCTGACAGGACGGCTATCCATCCCTGCCGGCGTTGCCGCCGGCGGGGATTTTTCGTTCTCACGAAGCTTCCTCGGGGTGGAGTTGTTGCCAGGTCATGGGGTAGGTGCGGGCCCAGCCCACGCGGCCGAAATCCGGACTGCTGGAGTGGCTGGAGGTATAGACGCGCTGGGGAAAGAAGGCGGTGCTCATGGAGTGCATGATGGCGGCGGTGAGGGCCGCGTCCAGATGCTGCAGAATAGCGGTGCAAAGCGGGTCGCGGGCCCGGTTGTGCTGCTCGGTGGGATCTTCTTCCAGGTTGAACAGGTGGACGCTGCCGCCGGCGTACTTGCTCAATTTCCAGGCGCCTTCCAGGATCATCCAGCCCTGTTGCAGGGCGCCCACAAGGTGCTCGCGGGGGCGCTCTGAAGAGGCGCCCAGAGCGGGCAGGGGACGCGCTTCCATGTAGCCGGGCAGGGCGCAGCCGGCCAGGTCCAGAATGGTGGCGGTAACGTCGGTCAGGCCGACCAGGTCTCCACAGACGCGGGACGCGTCGATGTCGGGATGGCGCACGATCATCGGCACGCGGCAGGCGGATTCGTAGAAGGAGGCCTTGCCCTGCAGGCCGTGGTCGCCCAGGTAGTCGCCGTGGTCGGAACTGAAGACGATCACGGTATTGTCCAGGATGCCCTTGTGGCGCAGCGCCTCGACGATGGCCCCGACCTCGTGGTCTATCTGTTTGATCAGACCGGCGTAGCAGGCCCGCTGCAAGAGGAAGTGCTCGCGCCCGGGGCTGCCGTCGTTGCGCACCGCGTACCAGGATTTTGCCGCCGTCTTCGGGGTGGCCGCTGGGGCCTGCATGGCGCGGGTGTCGAGGGCGACTGCAGGCAGGGGATCGGGCATATCCTCGGGGCGGAAGTTGGCGAATTCCGGGCTCGGATCGTAGGGAGAATGCGGCCCCGGAAAACCCACCATCATGGCAAAAGGTCGAGTGCCATCGTATTGCTCGATCCAGCGGACCGATTCCCGGCCGACGAAGTGATCGACGCTATACTCCCAGGGAATGGGGCTGGTGAGGGCCATGAAGTTCTGGTGGTACTCGGGCTGGTCGCAAAAGGAGGTCTTGGAGTGGCCCTGGGCAGCGAGGAAGTGGTAGTAGTCGTCCTCGATATAACCCCAGAGCTTGTCCTCGGCGATGATGCGGCGGTGAAAACCCAGGCGCTCCTCCCAGGGGTAAAAATGCATCTTGCCAGTGGCCACGGTGTAGTAATCGTGGCGGTCGAGCAGTTCGGGCCAGGTGTGCATGCCGCAGGCCCGGTAGTCGGGCCGCAGGAAGAGGCCGTTGTCGAGAACGCCGCTCTGTACGGCGTCCATGCCGCTGATGAGGGCGGCGCGGGCGGCGACGCACACCGGATGCGGGGAATAGGCGCGCTGGTAGCGCACGCCATGGGCGGCCAGCGCGTCGATGTGGGGAGTGTCGATGAAGGAAGCCCCGTAGCAGCTCAGAAAGTCGGCGCGCAGCTGGTCGGGCATGATGAAGACGATATTGGGCCTGGCGATGGGCATGGGACTCTCCGGGTCAAGGGTGTTGCCTGGCGCGACTGGTGGCATTCGAGAAGTGGGCGGCCGCGACAAATTTGTCTGCCGCTTCCCGCAGGTGCTGGTTTTTTGCCCCCCTATTGCGCCAAACTAGCAGTGCTCGGCGCTGCCTAGCGCGCCGCTTTGACAGCGCCGGTTCTGGCTTCAGGGTGCCGTGCCGGCGGCGATGCTGCGCACCATTTCTTCGTCTATTTCGATGCCGAGACCCGGGCCATCGGGCACCTGAATGTGGCCATCCACGACCTGTATGGGGTCTCGCAGAACCGGCGTTTGGTCGCGCAGGGGGTGTTCGTCCTCGCCAAAGTACTCCTGGGGATAGAGGCAGCTCGGACAGGCGGCCCACAGGTGCAGGTGCACCAGGGTCATCAGGGCCGGATCGACGTTGTGGCAGATCAGCGGGCGATTGTAGGCCTCGGCCAGAGCGGCGATCTTCAAGCCCTGGGTAAAGCCGCCGCAGGTGGTGAGGTTGGGTTGCAGGATGTCCATATTGGCGCGGGTGATCAGGTCGCGGAACTGCCACAGGTTGAACTCCTGCTCGCCGGCGGCCAGGGGTACTTCCAGGGCAGCCTGGAGCTGCTTGTAGCCGTCCAGATCCCAGGGGGCAATGGGCTCCTCGAAATGGGAGACCTGCAGCTGGCCCAGCTCCTTGCCCACCCGCAGCGCTCCGGGCACCATATAGGCCTGGTTCACATCTACCAGGATCTTGAGCTGGTCGAAGTCCCACTCCCGGCGCAGCGCCGCCACGGTTTCTACCGTGCGGTCGCGCCCCTGGTCAAAGGACCACTCGGTGCCGGTGTGCAGTTTCACCCAGGTGTAGCCCCGGTCGAGGCGGCGGCGCACTTTTTCCACATCCTGCTCTGGCGGCAGGTGGCGCTCCATCAGGCTGGAGTAGACCGGCACCCGGTCGCGCCAGCGGCCGCCCAGCAAGTTCCAGATGGGGGTGTCCAGGGCCTTGCCCTTGATGTCGTGAAAGGCGATGTCGAGGGCGCCGATGGCGGCCATGTGGGAGCCGGTGCTGCCGATGCGGTAGCCGCTGTGGAGCAGGTCGCGCCAGATCGCGTCGGTATTGCAAGGATCGCGCCCGACCACCTTCTCGCCCAGGAATTCGACCGCCCGGGCGGTGAGGGCGCCGCCGTGGAACGCGGCTTCGCCCCAGCCGCTGATGCCGGCATCGGTTTCGACTTTCAGATAGACCCAGCTCTCGTAGAGCAGGAATGCTTCGACGCGGGTGATCTTCATTTAACCTCCAGATGGGTTCGCGGAAAAAATGACCGGGCAGCACGAGGGATCGTCGATGAAGGCGGTCAGGCCCCGGCGGGCGTCGTCCAGGGGGCGGCTGTCCTGGGTGCGCAGGTGGATCGCAAGGCTGCGCCGGGGACCGCTGCTGTGGTTGAGGCCGCTGGCGTGGTAGGTGAGATTGTGGTGAAAACTGATGCCGCCGGCGGCCAAGAGGGCTTCGACTTCCTCCCAGGGCCCCGCCGCCGCGGACTGGATGAGGTGCTGCTGCGCCTCGTGGTCCTGGCCGAAAAAGTCGCCGCCTTCGACCAGGCCCCAGCGGTGGCTGCCGCGCACGAATTTCATCGGGCCGCAGTCGGCCGCGACCGGGCTGAGGGCGACCCAGGCGGTAAAGAGTTCGCTGCCTTCCTCCCAGGTTCTCCAGTAGTGCCGGTCCTGGTGCCAGCCGATTTTGAGGGCGGCTTCCTGGTCGCGGGGCACGGCGGGTTTGTAGAGCAGTTGCACCCACCAAACCTGCACCATTGTGGCCCCGGTGAGGGCGGCGGCCAGGGCGCCGATGGCCGGGTGTCCGACCAGATCCAGGATGGCGCGGTTGGCCATTTGCGGCATTTCTATTTTGCACAGTTTGCCGGGGTCGTCCCCGGGATTCCAGGGCGATGGCTGCGGCGGCCGGCCGGTGTCGTAGATGCCGGCGCGGATGGCATCCATGCCGGCGCTGGCCTCTTGCACCAGGGCGGTGGGGATCAGGGGAGCAGCGTTCAGGTAGAAACCGTTGGTCTGGTAATAGCTTTGTGCTGCGGTCGTAGCGGATGGCATCGCGGCAATTTCGCTCCAGGTTTAAGCTCCGGGGGGATTTGAAAGCTAATTGTTCCGCCGGCTTCAAGTCAAGGGTGCCGTCCTGCTAGTGCCAGAGGTCGCCTATGGCGTCCAGTTTCGCGTCGCTGAGGTAGCCGTAGCGGTTGACCCAGGCGCCGGCAGCCGGGCTTGCGGCGACTACTTTGAAGCGGCGCACGAAATCGTCGGCGGGGCCGTAGCCGTGTACAATCGGGGTGATCGGAGTCAGGCCCTTTGTCTGGGCCAGAACCTGCGCCTTTGAGTTGCAGCCACTGCAGCACGCCGGGGTAGCGGCGCAGCAGGATCAGTTGCGCCACTTTGCCGCGGTCGGCGCTGGCCCAATCTTCGAGATCCTCGTTTTTGAGGCTGCCGTGCAGGTAAAGGCGCGGGCTGCTGCCGGCGTCGGCCGGGGGCTGGAAACAGCCGACCCCTGCGGCGCTGGGAGCGGTCACGGTGGGGTTGAGGCCCACGGCGGTAGCGCCGGCGCGCCGGGTGATATTGTCGAGGCTGCCGGCCGCGCCAGGACTTTTTCTCCGCCGCGCTATCCCGCTCTCGACCGTGCCCTTAGCCGTCGGGCCGCGCCATTGCGCTCAAACCTCCATCACCCAGGGAGGTGGCTCGGCCGGGAGGCCGTGCTCCGCAGCCCAGTTTTTCAGGGCCTCGGGGGGGGTGTCGACGGCGATAGAACCACCCAGGAGCTGTCGGTCTACTTCGTCAGCGGCCGCTGCGAGTAGACTCGGGTCGGGCGGGAAGAGGTTTTTTTCGACCTTCATCCAGCGATAGCTGTAGCCGTAGAACACCACCTTGGAAGTGCGTTGGCTGCGGTTGGGAGCCGAGCTGTGAAAGATGCGGTTTTCAAAAAAGAGGGCATCGCCAGCCTGCAGGCGGGCCTCGAATACCTCTTCGGGATCCAGCGCGCCTTTTTTGACCGGCAGCGGGGTCTGCAGCAGATGGCTGCCGGGGGCCATCAGGGTCATGCCGGAGCTGGGTTCCAGGAAGTCGGTCAGACAGTAGCACACTTTGAGGCCCACCCGCGGCAGGTTCTGGTGCCCCAGATCATCGGAGATGCCGATGTCCCGGTGCCAGCCGCGCGCTTCCGCGGCATCGGGTTGGGGAGCTTTGTAGGTGATGGTGGCGGTGTGGAGGTGGATATTGGGGCCGAGGAGCTGAACCACCAGCGGCACCGTGGCCGGGTGGCTGAGCAGAGGGGCAAAGGATGGAGCCTGCACGACGCCTTTGCGCAGGTGGCCGGGGCCATGGGCGTCCATCAGGCGGTCGGCATCCTCGATGAGTTGCCCGATGAGAGCCGCGTCCAGGACCTGGCGCACCAGGAGGAAGCCCTTGGTATCGAATTCTCGGCGTTGAGCGTCGGTGAGACGGACAAAATCCATCGCTGGCCTTCCAACGGTTAGAATGGTTTTCCCGGTTCTGGGCTTGGCATTTAAAGGGCGCGGCGGATGATCAGGGTTTTTCAAAGCCTTCCGGATAGAGGACCACCCGCACGTAGTTTTCCATATCGAAATACTGCTGTGCCGCTGCCTGCACCACAGCGCTGGTCAGGGTATCGACCAGTTGCGAATACTGGTGCACCAGGCGCACGTCGATGCCGTGGAAATCCGACCATTGCAGGATATTGACCCAGAAGCTGTTTTCCTTCAGGTTTATCTCGCGTTCGCGTTTTCGCATCTCTTTTACTTTGTTGATGTAGAGGTCGGTGGTGCCGAATTTCTGCAGGCTGTCGAT
>CAXFTV010000661.1:0-6319 GCA_964005845.1 uncultured bacterium | reverse complement strand
CGGTTTCGTGTTCACGGCGGACGCGCCGCTGAATGGCAATCGCGCATTCGATGGCCCGCTCCAGAGCGCGCGCACCGATGAAGAGGGCCACCATTTCGTCGCCGACGAATTTGTCGATCGAGCCCTCGTGCTGTGGCACGATCTTGGCCTGGAACCCCAGGTATCGGTTAACCATGGAGATCACCTCCTCTGGATCGCGATCTACGCTATAGGAGGTAAAACCGCGGATATCGCTGAACAGCACTGCCAGTTCCCGGCGCGTGCCCCCGAGGTCGACTGCGTCGCTCTTTGAGGTCGCCTGGATCATGTCCAGGGTATGGGTGCCCACATAGCGGGTCAGGTGAAGCCGTTCTCTGAGCCCGACGACCATCTCGTTGAAGGTGCGCGTCAACAGACCCACTTCATCTCGGGTCGTAGGTTTCACTTCGACCTGAAGGTCGCCTTCCAGGACGCGGCCCATACCCGCCACCAAACGCATAATCGGCGCCGTCAGAGTACGCCCCAAAAGCATCGCCAGCAGGATGGTAAAGACGGCACTGAGAGCTGCGGTGAATTTGATGGTTGCCGTGAGTTCATCGACGATTTTCAATTTGTCAGCTTTGCGGACGTACGCTATATAGTAGGCCGGTTCGCCCGTTCCCAGCGGCCCGATAAATGCATAGACCTCTCTGCCGTCGAGAACGCTTTCGAACACTTCGCTCGCTCTCGTTTCCTGCAGAACTGCGTCGATGCGCGCCCGATGCGCGCTGTAGAAGTCGTCTATAGACTGTCCCGAGAGGACGGTATCGGTGGAGGCAATGAGACTATCGCCGACCATGAAGCTAATCTCTATCTGCGTATCGCCTTTGAGTTCCTCTGCTTCAAAGGCGCCAATGGTCGACCCCATGGCGATGGTGCCGATGACGCTGTGGAGATAAATCGGCACGGTGGCGACCTGGAAGAGCTGGCCGTCCACGGTCCACAACTCGGGCCAGGATTCGGCTATCTTTTTCTCTTCGCGGTATGCGCCCCGCAAGGCTCGCTGGATATTCGAGCGGCTCGTCATATCATCGCCATAACGCTCCGGTTCGCCGAAACGGGCCAGCACTTTTCCATCCTTGTCGGTGACGATGAAAAGATCGTAGAGAGCGAAAGTCGAAAACTCGTCGACGATGTAATATACGGTGGAAGGATCGTTGACCTGCACATTGCCTTTAAAGGTGGCATTCTCGCCGATGAGCACGGCCTGCGTCTCCAGCAAATCGTACTTCAGAGCCTGCTCCCGCTGGAAAACCCGCTGCCGCTCTTCGAAATCGAATTTCACTTTTTGCTGAATGGCCTCTGTCATCTTCTGGGTGATGGACACGAGCACGCCCAAGAGTACGACGGCGGTGAGGCCGGCTATCAGCACGAATAATTTCTGCCGTATGCCGAAGCGCATGGTGCTTCAATTGCCCATGGTAATGTCCCTGACCACTTCCTGCCCAGCCTCCAGCTCGATGGTCGCGGAGACAGCGGCTAGATCGGGATGGTAAATTCTGAATTCATAGATCCCCGGGGGAAGTTGCGCAAATTCGTACTGTCCCGCAGCATCGGGCTGGGTATAGTAGGGTGTATCGAGGCTGAGAATAGTGGCATTCATCTGCGGATGGATATCGCAGAACAGATGGATTTCGCCTACTGCGGCAATGGGATCGGGAAGGCGGTAGACGACGCCGGTCGGCTTCCTGCCAATATCGAATTTGGCTCCCGGCGTCAGACTGAAGACATTGTGGTAGATGGGATCCCGATTGATGAACTCTACGGCGCTGCCGACGGGAATAGGCAGGACGCGGGGCTCGAAGGCAACCCCCAACTGGTCTACGGCGATGGGCTCGGGCAGGGGCTCGGTTTTGGCGCTGAACGAACGGGGGTGGACGCTGACTACCACATCTCTGAAGGGAGACCGCTGAATGTCGTCACTGCTCGATTGATCGACGCTCTTTCTGCCGCTGCGGCGCATGCGGTAGTCGCGTTTGAAAACGCGTTTGGCAGGAGCGCTAAGGACGGGCATAATTAGCCTGCCGCTCAATTTGGCTTGCTGGGCATGGATCCGTTCCGCCGGGAGGGCGGGGAAGACGAGGAGGACGAGGGCTGCAATGAGAGAGGGAATTTGCATTAAAGTCCTTATGTGCTCAATTTTATCCGCAGACTTGCTCGGCACCGTTAAATTTCGCCAAGCCGGCGCCGGCTATGATTCCCGTTCTTTGTCCGCATGGTCCTGCTATAAGGGAGTTATATCGACCCGGACGGAAATGGAACTGGACCACGCCCGGCGTCCCTGCCGATCCTCCAGGCATATAAACATCCAGTCCCGCATGCGATAGCCATCTACTGCAAGATCGACCTCGAAGCGCTGTGCCGACGACTCCCGGTGCACGCTGCGTACCCCGAAACCCCGCGAGCGCACGTGGCAGGCAACGCAGGGACTGCACTCCACGACAATTGCGCCGCGCCTCTCGATGCGAATATCGCGGATCTCCGGCCCCTCGCTCGCATAGGTGCGGCGGGCCCGAATGCCCTCCAGGATGCCCTCCATGCCGGGCCGGCGCACCAGCACGCCCGTCCAGGTTCGCCCCGTCACCGCCCGAGCGCTCATCGCAGTTGCATCGTCTACGCCAAGCGCGGCCAGCACGATCCCCTCATTCAGCAGCATCTGCCAGAGTTCCTCGGAGCGCTCTTTGCCATTGATCTGCCAGGCCAGCCGATTACTCAGCTCAAATCCCGCTACCCCGAAACGCGCCAGGGCACAGGCTTTTTCCCAGCTGTAATCACTCCACGCCGGATGAGCTAGAAGCGCCAGCCCGCCCTGTGCTTCCGTCTCCCGCACCAGGCGGGCGACATCTTCCAGCGTGTCGTCCAGCGGCCGCGGCGCCTCCTTTAAGCCCAGACAAATAATATGCGTCAGGTCATCCTCGTGCGGGCAGAAGACCTCTGCCCCGGACAGTGTTACAAACGCCTCCGTAGATGGCGGCAAAGGAGTAATACTCAGATAGTCGGTAGCGGCGAGAAAATCAAATCCCAGTTCCCTATAGTGGCGACAAACCAATTCGGGATCACCCATCTGGGCCACGTGAGTGTGCAGTGCTCCCCGCAGCCAGCGCCCTCCTCCCTCAAAGGGATTTTCAGCCTCGATTCGCAGTCGGATCGGACCCTGTTTGTCCGTTCCCTCAATTTCAAATTCTGTCATCGTCTCATACCCTCTTGAAGGTCGAGCGAGCCCATTCCTTCCGCGCCGGCCGAGATCGCCTCGTATGCAAAGCTGAAATACAGTCCCGGCGGATTGCAGCCTCTCATGCCGGCATTTCCGAAGAGCTTTTATCCCGTCCCAACCCGCCCCACAACGGCGTGCATCTCCACCGCCTCGGCCACATTCTTCAAGCGCTCCCGTCCCAATGCTTCCAATTGGAATCTCTCTCCCAGACAGCGCGCCGTCTCCGGCCCCACCAGGATCTGTCCCTCTCCGGCCATCGCGGCCAGACGCGCTGCCAGATTGGTCACCGGGCCACTGGCGGTGAAGGTCCAGCGCGTACCTCTCAAGCCTTCGAAACGGGTTGAACCCACCAGCGCCGTACCGGAATTGATACCCATGTGCATAGAGAGAGGGTGTTCGCTGTTTTCCCGGTTGAGCGCCTCTGTAGCCGTCCTCAGGAGCAGGGCGACATCCACCGCTTTAACGGCGTGAAAACGGCGCTCCTCGGCGTAAAAAAGGGCCATAAAACCATCGCCGGCCGTCTCGTTGATATCGCCGCCGGCCTCGTGGATGTGATCCAGAAAGGTCGAGAAATAGCGCTCGACCAGGGCATTGAGTTCGGCAGCGGGAAGCTGCTCGCTCAAACGGGTGTAGCCACTGATATCGAGAAATAGAACCGATACATCCCGCTCCCGTTTGCCAGCCAGGCTCGGATCGTCGGGATTTTCGGCCACCAGTTTTTTGACTGTCTCGGGGACAAATTTTTCAAAGTGATCCCTGACCCGGCTCAACTCGCCGATCCTGTGATCCATGGCCTGCTTGAGCTTGAGTGAGGTCTGGATGCGGGCGGCCAGTTCGCGCTCATCGACCGGTTTGGTGAGAAAATCGTCGGCCCCGGCTTCAATGCCCTTGATGCGATCCTCGGTAGCCCCCAGGGCCGTCATGAACAGGATGGGGATGAGCCGCGTCTCCTCGTTTTCCTTGAGGATACGACAGGCAGTAAACCCATCCATAACCGGCATCATCACATCCAGCAGAATCAGATCGGGGCCCGCCGCCGCGACCTGCTCGAGCGCCTCCTGCCCGTTGGTGGCGCTGAGGGTCTCGTAGCCCAGATCCTCCAGCTCCTGCTCCAGATAGTCGATGTTGAAGGGCTCGTCGTCGACGATCAGAATTTTTGCTCGGACAGTCATTTTTTCAAAGCGGCTTGTTGGCCTCGGCTTCAAGTCGACTCAGAACTTCTTCGATAGCGCCCCCCTCCACCGCCTCTAACATCGCCTTTTCGATCATGCCGCGCACGGATTCGTAGCCGATTTTGGCTGGCTCGGGCTTGCCGTATTCAAGCAACCCATAGGCAGTTCGGTAGGACGGTTCGAGGGCGCGCGCCGTACTTTTGCGCACCGGAAAGTAATTGCTACCTCGCACCCATTGTTCTTGCTGGGCGGGCTGGGTGAACCACTTGATGAACAGCCAGGCGGCCAGCTGCTGGGCCGGCGTGCTTTTGCACACCGAAAGACTGCCGCCGTACACGTTCTGCACCGGTTGCTCGCCGGCGTAGGGCAGCGGCGCCACGTTCCACGCAAAACCGGCGCCGGACTCGACGCTGCCGATGAAGAAGGGCAGCCGAGAAGAGGAGTGAATCGCAAAGAGGACCTGGCCCTTGCCGAAGGCAGATTTTTTTTCTTCGAACAACAGTTCCATAGCGCCTTCGCGCTGCAAATCCCGCAGCAATTCTAGCGCCGCCCGCGCCTCGGGCGTGTTCAAGGTATAGGCGCTGCCGGCCGCATTGACGAAATCCCCGCCGCGGCTGAAGACCATGGCGGCCAGGCGGCTGGCATCCACGTTGAGCAAAAACCCAATGCTGTACTCTGCATCGAGCGAAGCACTGAAGGGCTGTTTGGCGGCCTGACGGCACATGCGGGCGAAGTCGTCCCAATTCTGCGGCGGTCCATCGTAGCCCAATTCCTCAAGCCAGCTCTGGTTGTAGTAGAGGATTTCCATCGAGCGACTGGGAAGCAAAGCGACCTGGATACCCCGGATATCGTCCTGCTGCAAGAAATCCTGGTTGTAGTCGGCCCGCTCCTCGGTTCCGAGACCCCATTTGGGAGAGTTCATATAGGGATTGAGATCTACCACTCCGGCGGCTTTGTGATAGGCTTCGGCCTGGTAGTTATAGGCCAGGACCAGCTGCGGCAGGTAGCCCCCCTGAAGGCCCACCAGCATTTTGTTGTAGATGGCATTGTAGTTGCCGATGTACTCGCCTTTCACTTTGATGCCGTGCGCATTGGAGCTGTTGAACTTGTCGATCAGGGCCTTTATTGCCTTTTCGCGATCACCGCGATACTGGTGCCAGAAAACTACTTCCTGCCCGCCGGGGTCCACTTCTTCCAGACCCACCTGGGTTGAGGGTGCCTGTCGGCCTTCTCCACAAGCCCACAAACTCCAAAATATCCCGCTCAACAAAATTGCTACAATGAATTTGTCGGGCTTCATGATCCATCCTTTCGACACGGTGTAAAAACTTAAGAAACCGCTGGAGTTGGAGATCCCCAGACGGCTTTAAAAATATATCAGCACCTACGCCGACACAAGCACGGCCCGGAAACTATCAATGCACCGCGGACTACCAATATGTACAAGCTTAGAGGCCGTGTAGAAATCGTGCCGGACGGCGTTTTTCAGGGCGGTGGTGGGTGGCGGGAGTGCTCAGGATGATTTTGGCATGTGGTAGATCAGGGTGTTGCATAGCACCCCTTAGCGACCATTAAAGATAGCGATTGACAATCCCGCGCATGACCTCGATGGTAATCTGCGGCTGCTCCTTCATCAGCGCCCAGAAGTCTTTCTTGTCGATCCGCAGCGCCACCACATCGCTCAGCGCCGTACAGTCGGCCGTGCGCGCGTGCTCCGATAACACTGCCAGCTCGCCGATGACCTCCCGCGTCCGAGATATCCGTTCCCCCTCCTCAAATCGGGAGACGATTTCGCCTTCGACCAGAATGTAGAGGCAATCGCCTTCTTCGCCCTTCTTGATGAAATCCTGACCGCTCTTGAAATCAGCCGGGAACTCGTAAATGAGGTCGATGATCTCAATGCCGTCGACGATTG
>CAXFTV010000660.1:0-4979 GCA_964005845.1 uncultured bacterium | reverse complement strand
TCCCCGCCGCCGCCGCCCTGGCGCGACCGGGTAAAATCCCGGCCCAGGGTGAACGGCGCGCCCGCGTGGTGCTGCTAACCGGTTGCGCCCAGCAGGTACTGGGCCCGCAGATCAACGATGCCACCGTGCGCCTGCTCACCCGCCTGGGCGCGGAAGTGGTTATTCCAGCAGCAATGGGCTGTTGCGGTGCCCTCACCTTCCACATGGGCGAACGCCGCCACAGTCTGCAACTGATGGCCAACAACATCCGGGTATGGCACGCCGAACTACAGCGCGGGGAGCTGGATGCCATCGTACTCAACACCTCGGGATGCGGCACCGCCGTCAAAGAATACGCTCATATCTTCCGGGAGGACCCCGAGTTGGCGGAAAAGGCCAGGGCGGTCACTGCTCTGGTCAAAGACGTATCCGAGGTAGTGGCCGAACTGGGTCTGGGCGAGATCGACAACAAAACCGGGCTGCGCCTGGCCTACCACGATGCCTGTTCCCTGCAACACGGCCAGAAGGTCACCCGGCAGCCCCGGGAACTTTTGCTGCAGGCCGGCTTTGAAATCATCGAAGTGCCCGAAGCCCACCTGTGCTGTGGCAGTGCCGGCACCTATAATCTGCTCCAGCCCCACTTTGCCGAGGCCTTGCAGCAGCGCAAGGCTGCCAATATCCGCCGCACGGCGCCCGCGGCGGTAGCCGCCGGCAATATCGGCTGCATCGAACAAATCGGCGGTGCTATCGATGCCCCGGTAGTGCACACCGTGGAGTTGCTCGACTGGGCCACCGGCGGCCCGGTGCCGGCGCCACTCGCCGCCCTTAGCGCATCGCCATGATCGCTTCCACCCAGGACCGAGCCGCACTCTTAAATCCGGCTGTGCGGCTCGAAGAAGCGGTGGCGGCAATTTTAGGTAATGAAGCATCCGGACCCTTATGGCCAGGTACGCCTTCAAATACTTGCTATAATACTTGTTCGATAAGTCCCAGACTCTGCTTGTCCAGATCTTCCAGGTCTGGAATCTCGAAACGATTGCCGTCCACGTCCACCAGCAGCAACCGGTGTTCTCCCAGCCATTGGGCATTTTCGGCCACGTTCTGCACCACGAATTCGCGCGCGCCCCGGTCGCTCAACACCTCCCAGTAGGAAGTGCCGAACTCATTGCGCACCGAGAGAACTTGCTGAATAGTCGAGCTCAGGTAACGGCGCTCCAGTTCCTCTTTGATAATGCCGCGGGCCTCGTCGTCCAGATCTGCCAGATCATCGACCATGCAGATCTCCTCGTCTTTGCCGTCCAGGAAGGAGATGTAGCGCTCTGGATACGACAGGGGCGCGGCGCGCACCACCTTGACCTTGAGGTAAGAGCGGTCTTCCCCGATACTCATGCGCAAAGTCCAGGCTGGCTCCCGGAACAAGCGAATGGCCTGGACTTCCACCTTTTCAGGGTGGGTCACGGTGATAGGCGTAATCGCCCTCTCCTCTTTTTCTTGCACTTTGTCCTTGCCCGCCGGCGCCGCTACATGCTCGTATTCGGATGCCAAAGAATTTTCCTCCACTAAAAATGTCCCCCACTCAATAGTCTCCTAAGCTCTCGATCTCCAGTCGGAACCGGAAAGCTATTGCCCGGCGGCCTTTTCTACTTCCCCCCTCCCACCGCCATAACTGCCGTGGTCTCCTGCTGCGTCTTCACCAGATTGTAAAAAATCCCCTCGCGCGCCATCAACTCCCCGTGGGTGCCCACTTCTACGATCTTGCCCTCGTCCAGCACCACCAGCCGATCCGCGCTGCGCAGCGTGGAGAGCCGGTGGGCAATGGCAAAGGTCGTGCGCCCGTGCACCAGCCGCGCAATTGCCTCCTGGATCTTTTTTTCGGTGGGCGTATCCAACGACGAAGTGGCTTCATCCAGAATCAAAATCTTTGGATCGTGCAGAATGGCGCGGGCAATGGCAATCCGTTGCTTCTCCCCACCGGATAAATTGTTGCCCTCCTCTCCCACCCGGGTATCGTAGCCGTCCACTTGAGTGATGATGAACTCGTGGGCATTGGCGGCGCGGGCGGCGCGCACGATCTGGGCAAAACTGGCATCTGCTTTGCCGTAGCTGATATTTTCGGCAATGGTGCCGCTGAACAAAAAGGAGTGCTGTGCTACCAGACCAATCTGGCGGCGCAAATCCCGCAGCCGCATTGCGCGGATATCCACCCCATCGATCTCCAGACTGCCGCGGGTAGGTTCGTAGAACCGACATACCAGATTAATCAGCGTACTCTTGCCCACCCCCGACTTACCCACCAGACCGATCATTTCCCCCGGTTTTACATCCAGCTCGATGCCCTTGAGTATAGGCTTTCCCGGATCGTAACCAAAGTCCATATCCCGGCAGCGCACCCGCCCCGCAATGGCGGGCATGGAGCGGACCTCCGGATCGTCGAAGGGCTCACTGCGGGAATCGATGACCTCGAAAATGCGCTCGGCTCCGGCAAAAGCCCGCACCATAAAACCATAAAAATCGCCCAGCCACCGCAGCGGTTCGTAGAGCATCCACAAATAGTGAAGAAAGGCCATTAGCATGCCCAGCTTGAGGTCCCCGTTGAGAATCTGGCGGCCCCCAAAGTACCAAACGAAGAAAATGCCCAGCCCCATCAGGAAGTTCGTCACCATAAAAAAGACCAGCCAGCTGCGTTCGGCGCTGACGCTGATCCGGCGCAGGTCGCGATTGCGCTCTCCAAAACGCTCGTTTTCGCGGTCCTCCTGAGCAAAAGCTTTGACCACCCGGATACCGCTAATTGACTCATTGAGGTGGGCAGACAATCTCGCCCACTTGGCCGACCAGCGGCGCCAGTAACTTTCCAGACGCGCCCAGATCAAACTTCCAACTACTGCAATTGGCGCCACCGGCAGCAACACATAGAGCGCCAGCTCCCAGTTCATGTAGAACAGCAGAGCCAAAGTCCCCAGCACCTTCAGGATATTGGAAAGGACGTAGGGAATATCATGGAGCAGATATTCCTCGACCAAATCCGAGTCGTTGTTCATGCGAGAAACCAGAGCGCCCACCTTGCGTTTGTCGTAGAAGCGCAAGGGCAGGTACTGCAAGGCCCTGTAGAGTTCGGTCCGCATATCCTCTATAGCCCGCAGCCCCACCCAGGAACCCAGCCAGCGGCGCCCCACCTCGACCAGCCAGGTCGCAATATTGACCCCCAACAGACCCATGACCGGCCAGACCAACAGCTCGAAGCTGGCCTGCGTAGTAAGCACATCGTCAATGATGTAGCGCACGAAAAGCGGTGGCACCAATTGCAGACCGGTGGACCCGACTACGAGTCCGATCAACAGCAAAGCCTCGCGGCGGTACGGCAGCATATAACCAATCAGGCGCCGCAAGGTATCCCATTTCCGGGCACAGGCCGGGCAGATGCCGCCTTTCTCCGGCAACATCCGACTGCACTGCGCACAGCGACTACGCTCCATCTCGGTGGGCAAAATCAATTGCTCGCCCTGGGAAAGCTGGTTGATCCCCTCGGCCACCTCGGCAAACTTGGGTGCCAGCGAGTTGGAATAGTAAAGGCAAGCGGGGGGGCCCTCTTTGCGTTCAACTTCGAGCCGGCCGCCCCCGACCAGCGCTTCGATGCGGGCGGCCTGGATCGCGTCCATAGGCAATTGCAGGTCTCCCTCGGCACCCTTGGCACCGAGCAATACTAGCCGTTTGGGGGTTACCACTAGCCAGCATTCTGCAAAGCGCTCTCTGCCCGCCATATCGGTGGCCACCTGGATGAGCACTTCTTCCTCCTGCTCTTTAAAAGCGCTCAACTTGCGTTCCACGGCCGACGGCAAACTTTCTAAGAAAGGATCCATTTCCCGCTAATCTTTCACAGCGATAATTTCTGCGCTCTGCTGTTGTTGCTGTACCAGTTTATAAAAAACGCCCTGCCGTGCCATCAACTCGGCATGGGTACCCATTTCCACGATCCGCCCCTCGTCCAACACCACCAAACGATCCGCGTTGCGCAGGGTCGACAGGCGGTGGGCAATGGCAAAGGTGGTGCGCCCCCGAACTAGCTTGCCAATGGCTTCCTGAATCTGCTTTTCGGTCTCCACATCCACCGACGAAGTGGCCTCGTCAAGGATCAAGATGCGCGGATCGTGCAGAATTGCCCGGGCAATTGCAATGCGCTGCCGTTCCCCGCCCGATAGCTTGTTGCCGCGCTCCCCCACCGGAGTATCATAACCATCGGGTTTGGCGACGATGAAGTTGTGGGCATTGGCAACCTGGGCGGCGGCAATGATTTCGGCAAAAGAGGCCCCGGGCCTGGCGTAGGCAATATTCTCGCCGATGGTACCGCTGAACAAGAACGGTTCCTGCAGCACGATGCCGATCTGGCGGCGCAAATCTTCCAGCCTTATCCGACGCAGATCGACCCCATCAATCTCTATGGCACCGTAGTCGACATCGTAGAAACGACACACCAGATTTATGGTGGTAGTCTTGCCGACCCCGGACTTTCCCACTAGACCAATCATCTCACCCGGCTGGACGTCGAAATCCATGTCGCGGATCACCGGTTTGCTCTTGTCGTAACCAAAGGTGACACCCCGAAAGCGCACCCGCCCCCTCATCTGGGACACGCTCAGAGCCTGTGGGTCCTGGTAGGCCTCGGGGGCCGTGTCGATAACCTCAAAGATGCGCTCGGCCCCGGCAAAGGCGCGGCTCATCCAGGAGCTGACCTGTCCGAACCACTCCAGCGGCCCGTAGACCATCCACATATAGGAATAAAATGCCAGCAGCGTGCCCAGACTCAACTCCTCCAGAAGGACCCCACGGCCCCCGAAAAACCACACGATTATCACCCCGAGACTGGTCAAAAAACTCACTGTTGCAAAAAACAAACCCCGGTTAAATCCGGTCTTGACGCCAATATCCGTGGCCCGGGTATTGATTTTGTCAAAAGCGGCTATCTCCCGCTTCTCCTGGGCAAAGGCCTTGACCACGCGGATGCC
>CAXFTV010000659.1:0-4569 GCA_964005845.1 uncultured bacterium | reverse complement strand
ACACGCCACAGATCTGCTCGAAGAAGAAGCGCCGCGGGGACATATGCTGACCCTTCTCGTTATAGGCGTAACTGCCGTGCTCGCCAATGGACAATACGCCGTCCACGGCCAGCTCGCTGCCGCCCAAACACAGTGCCGCGGCAATGCTATGGTAGATCGGAATATCGTATTCTTTGGAAACCTGCAAGCCGATATCGTTGTCCGGGATCTGGTCGAGGTACATCGAGACGATATCGACCTGTGGCTCGATCAGCCCATCGTCGGTGGGAAAGCCCTTGATGAATTTGCCGACGATGACATCGGCGTGGGCCGGGACGCGATATTCGGTAATGACGGCGGCAATTTTTTTGCGCGATGCCATAGAGCCTCGGGATGTATAGGAACTATAAAGGATGTATAGGAACTATAAAGGGTCTTTTAGGTCTTCGGGTCAATCCCTCAGGCCCTATGCGTGGCTGACTAAGGGGCACAAAGAGACCGTTTAACATTGGCCGGGGTGAAGCGCAGGTTGTAGATCGACGAAGCGTTCCGTCCGACCAGCCTCTTTAATAGCATCAATAACGCGGTGCGCCCTGAGACCGTCTCGACCATCGAGGGCGGCAAACGATCCTGAACTGTTCACTTTTCTTTGAACTGCATTGACGAAATGATCGGTACAATTGCCACAGTGAGGCAAATCCTTCACCTCCGACCAGCCCTCTCTCTGATCTAAATTATAAAGCCGCTCTTTCTCGATGCGGTAGCTTTGTTCCATGCCATACACGGTTACATGGTCTTCGAAAAAACCGTCGCCGCTTAGACATAGCAAGTGTCCATCAGGACCTCCCTGGAGCCTAAGGCGCATATCGACGACTTTCTCGTAGCCTTCGGGGCCGTATTCGATTCGCCCTGAAACCCCGACGATCGACCTGCCAGTTATCCAGGGAATTAGATCTATGATATGAACCTCACGGGTATGCAACATGCCTCCATGCTGAGTTGCACGGTGATCGAGATTTTTGCGCTGCACCGCACTGATAGCCGCCACAGACAACCCCGATTCGATATTTTGTCGCACCCGGCGAGCACTGGCCATAAAATGGCGGGTATAGGCAGTCATCAGGATACGTCCGGCCGAACGGCTCAACCGAACAAGAGCCTCTGCCTCGACAGTGGTCATCACCATTGGCTTATCGACTAAGACATGCACCCCCTTCATCGGCGCATCCCGGCCTTGTTCGAAGTGGTAAATATTTGGCGTGCTGATCAACAGAGCGTCCAGCTCAATGTCCAAGAGTCGCCGGTAGTCTGTGTACTGCGGAATAAAGGCTATATCTCCCCGGAGTGCATGCAGCCGTTCCGCGGAACTATCGCAAAGAGCGACAATATCTACGTCCCGACGGGCCACAAGATGGGGCAGATGATAATGGGTACAAAAGCCGCCGATTCCAATGACCCCGATGCGCGCTTTCACTGTTTAACCCTCAACCTGAATTCTGAATAAAACAAATCGCCCATCCAGTATCATGAGAAGAATCCTTGCCAACACGATAAAGCTAAAGCTGATTATCTGATCTGCCGCAGTCAATGGCTTTAGCAACTGCACCTTGACTAAATTGACGTTCATATGAACCAGCAACTTATCCGCACTTGAGGTCGTAATACCGTGTGTCTATTATAGCATTCGTCAGGATGATAAATAGTGGTGCTGGTTGGAAATACGCTTGGATGCCCCATATGTAAATTTACTCCTTGCGCAATGCTTCTGCTGCATCATTGAAAGGAAACCGAAGACTTCTTGGCGAGTTTTCCGGCATCTAGTTTGAAATTTGCATCCGTTCTTGCTTTTGCTATACTCATTCCTTATTTGCCATTAGGACGAGGAAAACATCCGCTCCTTAATACGCGACACCTGCTATAAATTGAAGTTGCCAAGCAAACAATAAAATCCACCCAAAGGAGCTGCACCGTGAAAGTAATTCATATGCTGAAACGGGTGCTGAAGCAAGTAGCCATGCCCTTAACCATATCTATTAACAAGACTTGATCAGCCGGCTGTTGTGCGCGGCGGTGCAAACCCGTTCAGTCAATCCTGCTGTCCCTCTCCACCGGGTCGCCAGGATCGATCGCCGCCGCCGACTCCGTCATCTCCTATGTGAGCGAGGGCACGCGGGGCGGCGCAATCCTCCTGCTCACCGGTGAGAGTTTCCGGCCGGGCCGGACCCGGGTCGCCACGCGCCGGAGCTCGACGTGCTCGGCACCGTCACCGCGCCTTGAGGATCGACCTGTGAAGAGCTCGAATCGCAATCTTGAATTCGAGCTGGATCTCGCCGGCCCCGGCCGCATGCGCCACCTCGAACAGGTCCTGGCCAACCAGGATCACCTGCCCGCATTGACCCCTAAAGCCCGCGCTGAAATGGGCGAACCCGCGAGAGGATAAGCTGGATGAAAACAATTGTAAGCAGTGTCAAAACGGCGCCGCCGACCTGGGCCGTGCTGGAGCGCCAGTTGATCGATGCAATGGACCAGGCGGCGCCGATTTTTATCGAAAAGTACACCCGTCCCGGCGGTGCCCTGATCTGGATGGAGGGCAATCCGGGCGACGATATCTGGGCCGACGATCTCTACGAGGGGTTTTTCAACTGGCCCTTTTTCTACGATGTGGGCGGCAGCGACTACATCGCCGCAATGGCGGTGCAGGAGTGGAACGCTATAACCCGGCAGATCACCTACGACTACGACCGCCTGACGCGCGAATTCATCAACGACGACGACTGGTTCCACAATGGTGAGAACTACGTCTATTTCAGTGCGCTGGGCCTGGTCGATCCCACCAATGCCGACATGATGCGGCGCGCCCGGCGCTTTGCCGGCATGTACATGGGCGCTGATCCCGAGTCGCCCAACTACGACAAAAAGCATCGCATCATCCGCTCCCCCTACAACGGCGGCCGGGGGCCGCTCTTCCGCGCCCGCTACGACGATGTGCACTACAATCTGGTGCACCGCCACGTCAACCTGAGCCCGGTGTACGAGCCGCCGGAAAACTGGTTCGAAGATGAGGCCGAGCGCCAGAAGGTGCACCAGCTCTTCGACGAAATCGTCATGCAGGGAGATGTTCCGGTCAATCTTTCGGCGGTGGCACTGGGCGCCGATGCCTATCTCTATACCGGCGAAGACCGCTATCGCGACTGGGTGGCCGAATACGTCGGCGCCTGGATGGAGCGCATCGAAGCGAACGGGGGCATCATCCCCGACAACGTCGGCCTCAACGGCATCATCGGCGAGAATCGCCAGGGGCAGTGGTGGGGGGCGCTCTACGGCTGGTCCGAGGGCATCGGTAAAATGTCGCTGAGCATGACCATCGCTTCCGAATGCGCCCAGCTGGTCACCGGCGACTCCGCTTATCTGGAGCTGATTCGTTCACAGCTGGACATGCTTATGGAAAGGGGCGTGGAGCGCGACGGCCGCCTGGAATTTCCGAGCCGGCACAGCGACGAAGGCTGGAGCGGTTATTCGAGCGGTGTGTGTCGCAATGCCCTGTCGCCGATTCACCTGTGGGCGGCCTCCATGGAAGCGCGGGACTGGCAGCGGCTGGAAAAGCTTTACCAGGCGGATCCGGAACCGTGGGACAAGGTTAGTTCGCGGGGTCCGCGCGAGATGGACGACCGCGCCTGGGTCCGCTTTCTGGCCGGGGAAATGCCCGCCTATCCGGAACAGATTCTCCAGGCCAACTACCAGGAGGTCTGCCGTCGGGTCGAAATGATTCAGCGCGACGAAACCGATATGACGGCGGGCCGCGTCCTGGGGCAGCCCGGCGACGAGCACCACTGGCAGCAGCGCAATCCGGTGCTGAGCGAGGCCCTGGTGCAATTGACCACCGGGGGTCCTCCGGCCATCTACTGGGGCGGCCTGTCGCGCGGCCGTCTGCGCTACTTCGATCCGCAGCGGCAGCGCCCCGGTTTGCCGCCCGATACCGCCGCCCTGGTCACCCGTCTGGAGGCTGCCGCAGTGGAAGTGGAGCTGGTCAACCTGAGCGTGCATCGCAGTCGCCCGGTGGTATTGCAGGCCGGGAGTTTTGCCGAGCATAGTTTCGGGTGGGTGGAAGTCCTCGACGAGGAGGGCCAGGTCGGGGCGCGGGAACAAGTCGAGGCGGCGCATTTTAAGGTCGAGCTGCAGCCGGGCAGTCAGATCAAGCTGCGCCTTGGCACCCGGCGCCACTGCAACAAACCCAGCTTTGCCTTCCCCTGGCACGACGACGCCATACCTTTTCGGTGAAGTGGGTGGAGAAACAGCAGCCGCGTGGCAACGGACTCCCGTGCTGCGTGACACTAGCGCGATGAGCTATTCATCGAGGCGCACGGTGCCATCCGCGTCCATCCTCAGAGCAACCTTGCCGGTGCCGGCGTTGGCGCCGGGGCCGTACATGAAGGCGATTTCTGCCGCGCTGAGAGCATGGCGGACAATCAGGTCGCCGCGCAGGTCGAAGTAGTATTTTTCTTCTGGGGAAACAGCGTAGCGCGGGTCTGTCATTTATTTCCTCAAGGGCAAGGACTTATGGCGGCGGCTGGCGAGATTTTGAGATTGTTT
>CAXFTV010000658.1:0-6127 GCA_964005845.1 uncultured bacterium | reverse complement strand
GCGAAACAAGGAGATAGAGCAATGCAGATTTATTTGATGGGCTCTGTGGGAATGAAAAAAGAAGCGGCAGTATCGCGGTTTTCTGACAAAAATGTATGCGGATATCTTTTTTCTACAATTTTGTAAAATTTGATGGTGGCCTGAGAGGGGTGAATTTAGCGCTGCATTATAAAAAGTACCCTGCTTCAAGTCTCCCAGACTCGAGAGCTGCATGTAGTATTAGATTCATATTGGCAGGTGGAATGAAAGTCGTGGAAGGGTGCCTGGACCGGCATGCGATGGGGATCTGAGCGGTGGAGATGGTTGTAAAGGGTGAAAAAATCAGGGGATAGTATCACAATTTTGTATTTTTTTATTTGTGTTCATACATTTTTGTTAGACTGGAAAATGGGTATTTACGAGCATTTCCTCAGCTTCTGGCGTCCCGCTTCTGGAGTTCCGCCAGGTGCTTTCTTTCGGGGTGAGGTTTTTTTAAATGTTTATTTTTTAAATATTTTATAGCCGATATATCAGTATTTTCGGCGGCGGGGATTTTCGCCCAGGATTTCAGGCGCCGCCACCGCCGACCCAATCAGATCCACCAGTTCGTTCAACGCGGCAGTCGTGCGGCCCAGGGCCCGGGCGACGAATACCTGGGGCCGGGGCTGGGCAAAGGAAATGAGCGCATTGCAGACCTC
Source organism: uncultured bacterium (assembly GCA_964005845.1). Lineage (GTDB taxonomy): Bacteria > Latescibacterota > UBA2968 > UBA8231 > UBA8231 > CAXFTV01. The sequence continues at coordinate 5,450 of CAXFTV010000658.1, read as the reverse complement.
GTCCCGGGCGTGCGGCGCCTGCAGTTGGGCCTGTACCTGGGCTTGCAAGCGGGTTTCCAGATAGGTTTTTATCAGGGCGAAACGGGCCTCGTCGGGAGAGCCGACGACGTAGAGGTTCATGGATGCGGTAAAGGGCCCGAAGGCGCCGGTGCGCTGTGGCGCGAATCTATCCGGTTGGACCAGCAGGCGCTCGACCAGCACCTGCTGGCCCTGGCAGGATACGGCGATGTCGGAAGCGTAGGAGTTGTAGTGAAAGCGCTCGCCGCGCTCGAGGCGTCCGGCCGTCGATCCGTCGACGAGGATCAGCAGCGCATTTTCCTCCAACTCCCACCTTTGTTCCTGCTGGAAGGTGCTGTCGGCATAGGGCACGACCGGGTCGGGGAAGGCGACTACGCAGCCACCCTGACCTATGGTAGCGTCGAGTTGCTGGGACGAGCCAGGGCCTGCCGGGCTTTTGTAGACTTTGGTAAAGGCCTGGGTTCCCAGAAACAGGGTCGCGCCGGCGCCACAGCAGATCTGCAGATGCACCTGGTCACCGGCGACCAGGCCGCCGCCGTAGCTGGAGAGAATTGCTGTACAGTAGGGTGCATCAAGGCGCGGGTTGAGGATTTTCAAGGGGGCTGCACAGCGGCAGGAAGTCAGGCGCGAACGACCGCCCCAGTGGGATACCGCCAGCGTCGACAAATTTCCTTCTCGTGCTGTTTTAGTCAGGGGCATTGCACCTGCTCTTCAACGGTGGCCATGGGCGGCTAGCGCACGGGATCTGCCAACTTCCATCGGGCCATCTTTTCCTCGTCCAGCTCAACTCCCAGGCCTGGTTTTTCAAAGGGTTGCAGGGCTCCGTCCACGAAGCGGAAGGGCTCCTTGCAGATGTCGTCAATCAGCAGGCCGGGGGCGACCAGATCCGAGGGCACAGTGATGTTTTTGGCGGCGACCGCGAGATGGACGAATGCCGCCGTGCCCGGCCCCATTTCGATGGTGCTGCCCAGGAGGACGGGAATGCCAGCGGTCTCGGCGGTGTGAATCAGGCGCTGGCCGCGCAGCAGGCCGCCCCCCTGCGAGGGTATGACATTGATTATGTCCACCGCCTGGTGGCGGGCGAGGGCGGTTAAAAATACATCGCCCAGGTCGGCTACGTGTTCGATGATGTCGATGGGAGAGGCTGCTCGCACCCGGGCCAGGGCCAGGGCCGCGGCATCGGCATTGGCGTTGATGCGCTCGGGATGGTCGTTGGCGATGGCCCGGTTTACCGCTACTACCGGGGTTTCGCAGGCGTCGGCTCCGGCGGCGGCCATGTCTTTTATCTTTTTTATTGCTTCCTCTTCTTGCCAGGCGCCGCTGGCATCTGCCCGCAGGTGCAAATCGGGCCCGGCGATTTTGCGGAACAGTTCGATGCGGGCCAGATCGCGTTCGTGGTCTTCTCCTACTTTTAGTTTGAAGGCGCGCAGGCCCGCGTTCTTCTTCTCGTCGATTTCCGCCCCAAAGGCCTCGAGTTCGGCGGCCAGCTCCACGGCGCCGCGCAGGAAGGCCACCCAGCAGACATCGACGCTCTGGCGGCAGCGCCCGCCGAGGAGCTCGTAGAGGGGGGCATTGTAGTATTTGCCGACCAGGTCGAGCAGGGCGATCTCCACGCCGAACAGGATCAGGCCTCTCAACTCGGGGTGGAGCGAGGTCGGCAGCGCCGCGGCGACGCGGCCGTAGAGGGTGCGCCAATGGAGCGGATCGGCGCCGGCGAGAATCTCGGTGAGCAGGTCCCGCATGGCCGCAGCCGTGGGCGGCACCATGCGGCGGGCGATATCCGATATTTCGCCGATGCCGACGCGGCCATCCGCAGTGAATATCTCGATGATCTGGTAGCGGGAGCGAGTGTGATCGGTATCGCTCTGCAGTCCGTCGGGATCGGCGCAGTAGGTCTCGTAGGCGCGCGGCACCGAAACTTCCCGCACCCGTAAATCCACGATTTTCATTGCCAGGCCTTCGGGCTAAAAGTTGTCCTTGGACAGGGTCTCAATTATCGTCTTCGCGTTCGCTTAGCAATTCGCCGCGCTGCAGGCGTTCGGCGTTTTCGGTGGACCAGAGGATGCCCTTCATCACTTTCTGGGCGGTGATGTAGCGGGTCGCCGCCAGCAGGTGCAAACGCTTTTCCTCCGGGTCGTCCGACAGGTCGCAGTGGCGGAAGGCCACTTCCAGAACCTGGAACATATGCAACTCGGCGTCTTCGCGCAGCATGATGTGCGCCAGGGAGTGTCTGAGCCTGGTGAGGTCGCGCCCTTCCTCCAGATACTGATTGACCAGGAGTTCGGCCTCGTACACCTTCTGGAAGTCGGCGAATTCCTGGAGGCGCTCCAGCATTTCGTCCTCGGCGGCGAATTGTTCGTCCAGGTGCTGACCGGGGGCGGGCAGGCGCGCTGCGGGCATATTGAGCCAGCGCAGGTAGGTCAGGAAGACAGCGCCGTGGAAAATGCCGCGCAAGAGTTCCTTGCTCGGAGCCAGGTGGAAGGCGCGGTAGAGGGCGTGGGCATAGGAGTAGATATTGGCCACGTCGTGCCAGTCGCCCTCGTTCTTGAGGTGGAAGCGGACCGTCCGCAGGGCGCCGGCATAGGTCATGGCGCGGCACAGATCCGCCGGTTCTACGCCGGCGCGCAGTTGGGTTTCGATCGCGGCCAGGATGGGTTCGAAGTCGTCGCCCAGCATGGTCCGGGCAAAGGCCGATATATCGAGGCGCGCCGCGTTTTTCTGGTTGGCCTCCCAGATTTCGTCCAGGCGGGTAAAAATGTCCTCCAGAACGGGCAGGCTGTCGGCCCACCGGGAGGTTTCTTCGTGCCGCGTCCTGGTCACCAGATCGATGACGATCGGGCGCAGAATCTCGGTCGCCCCGCACCAGTCTACATAGTCCAGGGCCTCGAACATCTTGTTGGCGAAATCGAGGGCGTGGCCATCGCCGGTAAAATAAAAATCGGTGGCCGTGGTGAAAACGAAGTCCGCGATGGTGTTGGCGGTATGGCCGCGGTCGTGCAAGGTCAGTAGAATGCGCTCGGCAGCGCCCTGGTCGCGCTGATCGACAAAACGGCGAAACCAGCGCTTGAGGGTGTCCAGGTCGTGCTGCTCGTCGGTGCGGGGAAAGGGAAAGCGCTGCCGCCGCGAACTGCCGGAACTGCGGCGCGCGATTTGCGTCAGACCGTGGACCAGGAAGAGGTTGTGATCCCGGTCGCTGATGTCGTCCCACAGATTGGCCGCCAGGGTCAGGATGGCCACCCCGGAGGACCAGCCTTCGCTGGTTTTGTGGGCTCCGTAATAGAGCCCCTGCTGGATGATTTCCTGCGGTGTGGCCCCGGTTTGCCGCAGTGCGGTAACGGCTTTGGCAATTAGGAACGAACTGCGATCTTTCAGGCCTTGCTCAAGGGCGCGCTTGCCGCGCTTGACGAGCCGCAGGCGCGCTGCTTCCCGCTCGCCGGGTGCAATGCCTACGTAGAGGTGGCCATCGTCGCGCACCTCTACCGGAAAGGCCTTCAGATCGTCTCCTGAGGTCAGGAAGCAGCCCCCCGTCTTAAGGTCGAATTCCCAGTGGTGCCAGTGGCAGATCAGAATGCCATCTCGCACGCTGCCCTTGGACATGGGATAGCCCATGTGCGGGCAGCGGTTGTCGACGGCGTGGTAGCGCCCCTGGTACAAAAAGACCGCCAGGTGCGTGCCCTCGACGCTGAATGGCTTGCCCTCGCCTTCCTGGAAATCGTCGGCAGGGCACAACTTGTGGTAGACGAAGTCGGGAGGGTCTGCTTCCACTGAGATCGCTTCCGGGGCATTTTGCATCGTTGCACTCATCTGGCACCTCCTGGTTTTGAACCTCATGGCAGCCCGGGATTCGGGCGGCTGTTCAAACTTCGATCACCTGTTTCCAGTTTTCGTAAATAATATTGTGAATCGCCTCTTCGGGGAACTTGGGAAAATTGGTGCCCTCCACCACGTCGTTTACCTTCCACTGTCCGGCAATGACCTGTTCGGGCGTGGCCGAAGGAAAATCCGAACCGCAGATAAGCTTGTGCTCGACGCCGTATTCGAGCGCCGACATCAGGGCGTTGTAATGGCGCCGGGGGCGATAGTGCAGAGCAGAGATATTGGCGTAGAGATTTGGATGCTTGCGGATCAGCACGACGCATTCGTCTTCCCAGGGATGGCCCATGTGGGCGATGATCATGCGCAGATCCGGGCAGGCCAGGGCGATGTCCTCGAGTTGGATCGGATTGGCATATTTCAGAGGGCCGGGATGCACGAACGAGGTGCCCTGGTGCCAGATGGTAGGAATGCCCAGTGCTTCGGCCTTTTTGAAAAGCGGCAGATGGCGCGGATCCTGCGGGTCGAAGTTCTGATAAATCGGCGCTATCTTCAGTCCCTTGAGACCCAGTTCCTCGACGCAGTAGACCAGTTGCTCGACGCAGTCCTCGTCGTTGGGGTCGACCGAGCCCCAGCCGATGAACCGGTCCGGGTGCTGGCGGACGAAATCGGCGATTAATTCCTGCGGCACATCGATGCCGCAAAAGGGCGCCCGGATGCCAAATACGATTACTTTGTCGCAGTTGCGGGTCGCTTCTACCAGCTGCTCGGGCTGGGAATCAAAGGCGTTTTTATAGGCGACTTCGTCGCCGGCGTAGTAGACGTCCGGCGATAGGCGCATCTTAGCTTTTTTGGCTTCGTAGGCGAATTCTACGAATTCCTCCGAAAGGTGGTCCGGATACCACATCAGGTTGGTATGGGTGTCGACGAGCATGGATTCTTTCCTTTCCCTGGTTCTTGTCTGCTGCTGGGTTGTTAGAGTGTGAGCTTTGTAGAAACATCGGGCCTGGTGCCTGCGGGACTTCCAGTCAAGCGGCGCAGGGCTGCAGGAGGGCCGCGCCACGGGCCTTTTATGATGTCCAAGGCGCCCTATCCCCGCCCCGCAACTTGTCGCAAACTTCCCAGAGCGCCCCTGCCCCGCGCCCCCACCCTCGTGCAGCCTTGAAGCTCGCGTGCCGTCGCCGGGTGTGCGAACCGGTGTAGCTGGTTGGGGAATCGAAGAAACAGGCGCAAAAAAATTAGTGAAAGTGTACCATTGGTTCAAGGACTTATTCTCATTTCTGCAAAAACATCGCAGATATGGAGCTCGTAGCCCGGGCGAGAGGCGGTCCGGGCAGCGGGGATGAGAGCAAGGGGCCGCTCTGGCTTTAGCAGACTTACTCCGTTTGCCCGGAATAGCAAAAACCCAGGCGGCATCGGGGTGCAGGCGGCGTTTACTCTTGCGCCGACTAAGGGTCGAGGGCGCTGTCTGAAGAGGGTATCACTTCGAAGAGGGCTGCGCCCGTCGCGCCGCTGGCCACGTCGCGCGCGGTAATTTTCCAGGTCCCCGCGACGCTGTTCAGGGCCAGGGGAAGGGTGTGGGTCGCGGCTCCCTCTGCGGCCTCGACATTGGCATCCAG
>CAXFTV010000657.1:0-1855 GCA_964005845.1 uncultured bacterium | reverse complement strand
GTGACGGTGATCCATCAGATAAGCCAGACCATGCTCTTTTGGCGTTATGGGATAGGCCTCAGCCATTTGTACGCATTCAACATCTGAGGCGCCAATTTCAAAACCCAGAGTCGAGCGCTCATCCCGCCGCACTGTACCGCGAACTATGATTGCTGATTCCTGCGTCAATTCGCCGCAAAGCTTAAAGATCTCTTCAGAAACGTCTCCTTTAAAAACAACGCACTGAATAATTCCGGTCCCGTCGCGCAGTTGGAGAAAATGGAGTTTGCCACTTGACCTTTTATTGTAAAGCCAGCCTTTTAGTTCGACTTCTCGATCTTCAAAAAATTGAATTGTAGATATACTGACCTTTTCCATGCAAATTAGAATCCATCCAAAATTGAAAAGACTACCGAATCTTTTAAATCCGATAGTCTCAACCAGTAAACTGCAAAAAAACTCCGCCCCCCTGGGCTACTTCTCAAGAGTGGCCTTGTGGCTTAAGCGAATCTTGCCACCATTATCTATATCCAGGACCGCGACGTCGAGGGCTTGTCCTTCCTCAACTACATCCTCAACCTTTCCGACGCGCCGATGGGCTAGCTCGGAGATGTGTACCAGTCCCTCCTTGCCCGGCAATATTTCAACGAAGGCACCAAAGGGCATGATCCTCTTTACCGTGCCCTTATACTGTTTGCCTATTTCGGCCTCGGCGGTAATGGCCTCAATCATGCGCCTGGCTTCTTCTGCGGGACCTCCTTCGACCGAAGCGAGAGTAATGGTCCCATCATCATCGACATTCACCGTTGCCCCAGTCTTCTCAATCTCTCGTATCATCTTCCCACCTGGACCAATTACAGCTCCAATTTTAGCTGGATCAATTTTCAGAAATTCAATCCGGGGAGCATGGGCCGACAACTCGGGACGGGGTGAAGAAATGCATTGGTTCATAATCTCGAGGATATGCAAACGTCCATCCCGAGCACGATCCAGGGCTTCTTGCATGATTTCAAAGCTGATACCCTGAATCTTGATATCCATCTGTATTGCAGTTATACCGTCCTTGGTGCCTGCAACTTTAAAATCCATATCACCTAAAAAGTCCTCTGCCCCGAGAATATCCGTAAGCAATTCCCACTGCTCGCCTTCCTTAACTAACCCTACCCCAGCACCACAGACGGCGGTTTTAATCGGCACGCCGGCATCCATGAGAGCCATGGAACAACCGCAGACCGTGGCCATTGAACTGGAACTATTGGATTCGAGAATGTCCGAAACCAATCGCAGAGTATATGGAAAAGAATCAATTGAAGGAATGACGGGTTCCAGGGCCTTTTCAGCCAGGTGGCCGTGGCCAATATCGCGACGCCCTGGTCCTCTTTCAAAACGAACTTCTCCAACGCTGAAAGCGGGAAAATTGTAATCAAGATAAAATGATTTAAAGTTTTTTCCACGCAAATCATCTACCATGCGCTCATCCAACTTTGTTCCCAGAGTAGAAACACATAGGGCCTGGGTCTGACCTCGGGTAAAAATTGATGACCCATGGGAGCGTGGGAGGACATTCGATTCGCAGGTAATTGGCCTTACTTCGGTGAGTCCACGACCATCAATGCGTTGTTTTTCATCCAGAATCATCCGCCGCATATCGGCCTTGACCAACTTTTCAAATGCATCCCCTATTTGTTTTTCAGCCTCGGGGAAACGCTCGGCGAGAGCTTCCTGGACCTCGTTTTTTATACTTTCAACGAGATCGTGGCGCTCTTCTTTGACCGGCGTGCGATTGGCTTCGGAAATTCGCGTTGCCGCCATTTCCTCAACTGCAATAGGCAATTCCGGATCTCCTTGGAGTTCTTCTACAACCAGTTTCTCTTTG
>CAXFTV010000656.1:0-5239 GCA_964005845.1 uncultured bacterium | reverse complement strand
CCGAGTTTCTCTCGACCGTGCCTCCGGAGAAAGAAGGGCAACCCCCTTCAATCAACCAGCTCAAAGGCGAGGAATTAGAGATCTTTCTGGAAAGTGGGTCCATTGTTGAGGCCAAGCTAATAAAGCCAGAAGGCCGTTATTACCCCCCAAATAGAAGCGGCGAGGAATGAGATGTCCCTGAGAACCGAAAATCTGTGCAAACTGTATGGCCGACGGCGGGTAGTCGATAGCGTGAGCATCGAGGTGAATCCGGGTGAAATCGCCGGCTTACTAGGCCCCAATGGCGCCGGCAAAACCACAACTTTCAATAGTATTGTTGGGTTTGTCGTGCCAGACGCCGGGCAAATCTATTTAGACGACATAAAAATAACGGATTTCCCCATGTATCGCAGGGCTCGGCAGGGCATTGGCTACCTCCCTCAGGAAACCTCGATCTTCCGCAAACTCACCGTTGCACAAAATATCCGTGCAGTCCTGGAAATTCAGGGATTGAGTAAAGCACGGCTCCATGAGCGACTAGAGGAATTGCTGGCCGAACTGGATCTGGAAGCGCGTTCCAACCAACAGGCCGATACGCTTTCTGGAGGCGAAACCCGGCGCGTAGAAATTGCCCGGGCCCTGGCCACGGAACCGCGTTATATTCTGTTGGATGAACCCTTTGCCGGCATCGACCCGCGCACAGTTGAAGACATCCAGACGATTATCTCTGGTTTGCAGAAAAAGGGCCTGGGGATTTTGATCACGGATCACAACGTGCGCGAAACGCTGAAAATTACCGATCGGGGTTATATCATGGTCGATGGCAGCATCCTGAAAAAAGGCTCGGCCCAGGAATTGATCGCCGACCCCCAGGTGCGCGGAATCTATCTTGGCGAGAAGTTTCAGATGGACTGGTAATTCAGCAAAGGGTTGCACATGTACTTGACATTCTTTGTGGGCCGATCTATCCTTTAGTATAAGCAAATTTGGCGCCAACAAAACAACCATTGAAAGTCCTTGATATTTTACCCAGTTACACCAAGAGCGCCGAAGGGAATAATCAGCGCTCGGCACTCCTCTAGTTGGTCCGAGCACCGGAATGCCAAGCGCGGGCAGCCCAACCCTCAAATCCCGGCTGGACATTTGTTTAGCACCTAGGAACAGGATTTCATGCTCCGCATTGCACAAAATCTCAGCCTCCAGCAAAAAATGGCTCCTCAACTCATCCAGTCGCTGCAGCTACTGCAGATGTCGACTTTGGAACTCGAGTTGAAGATCAAAGAGGAGATGGAACTCAATCCCCTGCTAGAGGAAAACATGGAGCTCGAGGAGGACACCGAGGAGCAGGAGGAAATTCCCGAGAGCACTCTGGACGAAGGTCTGAAGGAAGAGGAGCCCTTGCCCAAAGAGGAAGAGGTCAACTGGGAAGGCTTACTCGACGACCTTTCGGACCAGGGTTCCTACAACAGCGAACAGGCCGAATACGATCCGGACTGGGAAGGCGATCGCGAACCCAGAGAAAACCGCATTACCACTATCCCCCCCCTGATTGAACAGTTGCACGAGCAGTTGGCCCTGACGGATCTGGAAGGCACCGACCGCGAAATAGGTGAGTTCCTCATCGGCAATATCGACGAGCAGGGGTACTTGACCTGCTCGACCGAAGAAATTGCCGAAGTTATGGGGCTCCCCCCAGAAGATGTGGCTCGCGTGCTGGGTGTAATTCACACCTTCGATCCTCCTGGCATCGGTGCCCGCGACCTGCGCGAATGCCTCGTTATCCAGTTGCAGCAGTTGCAAGATCCACACCGCGATCTGGCCCTTCAAGTCGTGAGCCATCACATGGAAGACCTCACCAAAAGGCGCTTCAGCCGCATCACCCGTGCATTGGGTATAAGCGACGAGGATCTTAAGGAGGTACTGCAGCTCTTTGAAAATTTACAACCCCATCCAGGCTCGGTCAGCGTCAGCGATTACTCGGACCTGCTGACGCTAGATACCGATGTAACCTATATCACCCCGGATCTCATCGTCGAAAAAATCGGCGATGAATGGGTCGTCAATCTAACCGATGGCAACCTGCCGGGCCTGCGAGTCAATAACTCATACGAAAAACTACTAAAAGACTCCCGCCGCAACGGCAAGGAAGAAGTGCGCGATTACGTCTCTAAAAAGCTCAACGATGCCCGCTGGCTCATAAATGCGATCCACCAGCGCCGCACCACCATGCTCAAAGTGGGCAACTACCTCGTCCTCAAGCAAATGGCCTTTTTTGAAAAGGGTTCCGCCTTTCTCAAGCCCATGGTATTGCAGGATGTAGCGGATGCCGTTGAGATGCACGTATCGACTATCAGCCGGGTCAGCAACGGCAAGTACATGCAGACGCCCCATGGCGTCTTTGAGCTGAAATACTTCTTCGACAGCAGGGTCAGCACGGAAGCAGGCGAGGATGTATCGGCGCGCAGCGTCAAGGAACGCATCGGCCAGCTGATAGCCGAGGAAGACAAGGGCAATCCACTCAGCGATCAGGAAATTGCCGATATCCTCGGCAAGGATGGCCTGCAAATCGCCCGCCGTACCGTGGCCAAGTACCGGGATCAGCTGGGTATCAACTCTCAGCGCTACCGCAAAGAGCTCTGATTTACCCCTTCTCCTGCCAAATAAAACATCCAAAGAACATTCGCCGACTTTGGGTGGCTTTAAGCCCTCGGCCGTCTGCTGGCAACATCGGGTCCTGCCGCAACCTAAGCGGATCTGGGAATTTCCAGCGCCATGGGGATGATAGCGCACTTGTTGCAGATCAGGCCCGCATGGGACTCGCCCTTTCCCGCTGCTTATTTTTTTGATCCATTTTTTTGGGGGCCTATTATAAGTGCGGTCGCTACAGAGTCCTTGGCAATCGCCATCGATCTATCACTTTATCGAGGATTGAATATGGCCCTGTTGACAGACGGACAAATAGCCCATTTTCACACCCTGGGATTTGTCAGCATTTCCAGCGCTCTCAGGGCGCGAGAAGTAGACGAATTCGCCATGCATTTTGATGCGGTAATTGCAAGCGGCGGAGCCCAGAGCGATGACTCCGAGGCCGGGCGGCGAATCTTTCCACAGGGCCATCGGGTAATCGTCCCCCTGATCGAGGCCGACCCCTTTTTTTACAACCTTATCGACCACCCAAATTTAACTGCAATCGCCGATGATTTACTCGGCGAGGATTGCATTTTCTACGGCAGTTCCGACGGACAAATCCACCGTGGCGATACCAACTGGCACCGCGACGGCCAAACCCCGCTCCCTGCCATTGACGTCAAGCTGACCTTCTACCTCGACGATATAGCGCCCGGAAAAGGTTGCCTGAGCCTAATTCCAGGCAGCCATCACTGGCCGCTGGACTGCACCGGTCTGGAGCAACAGGTCGATGCACCCGTACTCGGCTACAATGTACTCCAACTACCCGGGCGCTATGATTTAGGGTATAGTAAGGGGGATGTGATCGCCTTTAATACGAGGATCTGGCATTCCTCATGGGGCGGTAGCCCCAACCGCCGGCAGATGGCCTGGATGATGCGGACGGCACCGCGCGAAGCGTGGGAATACGAGCGCATCGCACAGTTCAACAAAGAATATGCACGCAGGTGGTCGCCGCAGACAGGCCGCCTGATCTCCGACCGCTTCTTTGCAACGGCCAATCCGCAGCGCATGAAAAAAATCGCCGTGCTCAAGGATCTGGGAGTTTGACCGGGGAATCGCTCAGTTTTTCAAATCAACGCACCATCCGCCGCAAAGCTCATGGGTGCAAGCGGGCCGACCTGTTCGAGCTGGGGGTGGCTGCCGAATTCTTTGAGCAAGGGAGCGGAGATCTGTATTTCGGCCATTGAGAGAGTATTTTGATGCGCACAACGCGCGCCTGGACGGGATCTTCGAGACCCTGAACGCGAAGTGCTGCGGCAATGGCCTCCCGGTCGTTTTCCATGATTACGGGAATATAGGCACGGTTGAGAAAGGTGGTCGTAAAGACATTGGCGTAGGTGGGTTTGAAGTCGATCTTGTCAAAGAGCCGTCGCGTGATAATATCGGCCAGCCCTATGCCCGAGGCATTGCCGTGAGTGCGTTCGGTGAGATCCAGGACCACGATGCGCGCGACCCCCGGCACTTCGGGTTCCTTGATGCCGGGCAGCATCATGCGACCCACCACATTGGTATCCATACCGGTACCACTGATATCCTTACCGACCTCTTCGACGATCAGCAGATCGATGCCCTGCACCAGAATTCGGGGCATGGCCTGACGTGCTTCTTCGAGTAGTTTGGGTTCGCCGCTAAAAAATTCTCCGGGTTTCAGGGCCACGAGCCGGGCAGTTTCATCATAGGCATTTTCGATGATGGCCAGCCCCATGAGTATCGGTGCTTTTTCAAGGATTGCTTTGCCCCAGGCGGGAATCACGTTGGCCAGTCCCTGCGCCCCTTTTGAATGGGCAATAGTAGCGCCTCTGTGGCTGCCCAAACCGATCGTCATCATCTTCATCAAACCGCTCTCGAAGGGCCCGCGAAAAGAAGTGTGAGGTTTGATGCGATTTATCAGGACGACGCCATCGGCCTCGAGTGCCAGCCTGTTGACCAGAACCGGAGTTCCGTCTTCGAGCTGATCTACCTCGACCACTTCCATGGTGGCCTCTATTGGAGCTCCCATGCTCTCCGGCGTAATCCCATAGCCTGCCAGGACTTCTTTCTGACCCTCCGGCGTACCGCCGCCGTGACTGCCCATAGCCGGCAGAATGAAGGGAGTGCCCCCCGCTTCTTTTATAAAATCCACCACTGTGCGGACGATGCGGTCAATATTGGCAATGCCCCGACTGCCCGTGGATATGGCGATGCGCGCACCCGGGTCGATGGCGGCATTGAGGTCGCTCTGGTGCAACTGCTGCAATACACTGCCGCCTACATCCTCCTCAGCAACGCTGGAAAAGTACTGCTTGACGGGGGCCATTGCGGGAAATTCCATAATACGCTCCAATTAAAAAGTTCAGTCCGTGCCCACCAGGGCGTGGCGCAAGCGGTGGGCGCGTTCGTGGATGGGCAGGGCGGGTTTGGGCACGGGCTCGTTGCCGCGCTCGATTTTCCAGACGATGACCAGCGGTCCTTCACCCTCGAAGTGCAAGGGCAGCATCTGATCGAATTGTTCCTCGTCTTCTATGTTGTAAACCCGCTGCAGACCGGCGCCGCGGGCAATAGCGGCATAATCGGTCAGACCGGCACCGGG
>CAXFTV010000655.1:0-11379 GCA_964005845.1 uncultured bacterium | reverse complement strand
GATAGATCTCCACTCCGGCGGCGGTGCGCCGCTAAAAGCGTAGTCGATTTTGTGCGTCACCCCACTGCTCACCCTGAGCCCCAGGCGAACCGTGGGATTTTCCCTGGACGAGCGCAGCAAAACCCCGCCCGTGAGATTTAAACCATCGTAACTATCGGAATACAGATCCCGCGTTTGCTGGCGGATGCCGCTTTTGAGATCCTGGGTATCGACCTGCTCGAATTCGTTAATCCGTTCATCTTCCCCGCGCCACAAATTCAGCGCCAGACCCAGAGAAATCTCGGGTGATAGATCCAGGGCCGCGGCCAGCGAAGTCGTCGACAACTCGCCTTCGTGGCGGAAAAAATTGTCAAGCTCCAATTCCTCAACCGCGCTGAAGCCCCGGATCCGAATGGCCTCATCGAAACCCTTCAAGCGGTTGAAGCCAGCGGCAAATACCAGGCTGCCCCGATACACGGGATAGGGATATACTACCCCCAGCGAACCAAAGCGGGTGTTGTTCAGCGTGCTGCTACTGCGGACCCCGGCTAGTGCGGCCTCGCTGCTCAGGGCATTGCGCAGGAAAGAGACGTAAACCTCGGTCTGACGCATTTGCGCCAGACCGGCCGGATTCCAGTAGACGGCGCTAAAATCATCGGCCACGCCCAGGTAGGCCCCACCCATGCCCATGGCGCGGACGCCCAGACCGGAAAAATTGCCAATAGCCTGCTCCTGGGCACCGCTAACCCCGGTCCCCAAAAAGATAAAAAAGAGCAGATAAAAACCCCGGCGCATCAAAAATTCTCCGTGTAAAGGACGGCCAACTCGCGGCTTGGATTCTGTGCCCCAGCACCATTTCCCAGTATATTCTTGAGATAGAAACCAAGCACCAGCTGGGGCGCCAGCGCCCCCCGCACTCCTATATTAAGATAGCCTTTGCCCGATCCCAGAGAGGCATTGCCATCGTCGTTGAGAGCCAGGTCGTACTCGGCTACCAGAGACAACTCTTCGTTGATACTTTTGTCGACCCCTACCCAACCCGAAAGATCTTCGTCGCCGTCTTGGTCTTCGCGGCTCAGATTCAAACCGCCGTGCAGAGCGAACTGGCCCAGAGCGGACAGGTAATTTTTGCTAAATGCCAGAAAGAGGCCTTTGGACTTGATCTGGTAACGCTCATTTTCATAGGCACCGTAACCCTGGGTCTCGTAACCCAGGACAAAAGCTGGCAATAATTTGTTTTCCTGGATCAGTCGGTAGCGCAGCGCCACTTCTACCCGCGGGTACCAATCGACGACCTGATCGCCAATGATCTGCTCGCCGCCGAAGGCCACCCCGATGCCCAGGCGTTTTAAAACCCCGGCATTCAAACGCGCCAGGATTCCACCTCCCTGGAATAGGCGCAGGTCCAATCCAAAATGACCTTTGTCGATCAGACCGGCTGTGGGGCTATCGATCAGCCGCATGGGTTCGGGTGCTTCGGCCCCCTCTGCAAATGTGCACCAGCACAGAATGACCACTATCCCAGACCGGCCAATGCATTTAAAAAATTTTGTTTTTTGCACGCATTCCTGCTCTCATATGGATCGGGGAGGGGAATGGATTTCAGTCACTTGGATGTTTCAGGGTGATCCGCCGTTCTTCGTCGGCAAGGTATTCCAGAATTATTTCCCATCTTAGAGGAGGCAATAGATCACCGGCCCTTTCCGCCCATTCGACCAGACAGATACCCCGTCCATAAAAATAGTCTTCGGCACCTATATCTTCAAGCTCTACCTGCGTCTGCAGACGATAGAGATCAAAGTGATAAATGGGAATCTCTTGACCGTTTTTTTGACCAAGGTACTCGTTGATCAAGATAAAAGTGGGACTATTGACCCAATCTGCTACCCCCAGTCCCTGGCAAATCCCCTGGATCATGCAGGTCTTGCCCGTCCCCAGATCTCCCCTGAAGGCGAGCAATTCTCCCGGCTCGAGCCGTTGGCTCAAAGCAAAACCAAGGGTCTGGGTCTCCTCGGGAGAACGGCAAAGCGAAGTTTCTTCTATCCAGTTCACTTGGGCTCCATGATGGCCACCGGCAGAACCATTTCTTCCAGCGAAATGCCCCCGTGCTGAAAGCTGTCCCGATACTGGCGCTGGTATTCGTTGAAGTTAGTGGGGTAGACAAAGTAAAAATCTTCTTTGGCTATGATAAAATTGGCCCCCAGGCCCGAGCGCGGCAAACCGTACTGCTGGGGCGCCGAAATAAACAGAGCTTCCTTGTTATCGGAACGCAAATTCTTACCGTATTTGTAGCGCAGATTCGTGGAGGTTTCGCGATCTCCGTGGACAACTGCAGCGCGGGTTCCACGCACTGAACCGTGATCGGTAGTCAGTACCGCCACCGCACCCGTCCGGGCAATTTGTTGCAGCGCCGCAAAAAGCGAAGAATGGACAAACCAGGAATGCACCAGCGAACGAAAGGCGCCCTCGTCCGGGGCGATTTCCCTGAGCAGAGCGGAATGGGAGCGACCGTGCATGAGCATGTCCAGAAAATTGTACACTACACTGACCAGTGGCACTTTGTCGAGGGTGGCGACCTTGCGAGTGAGGTTGTGGCCTTCATTGGCGTTGAGGACTTTCACATAGTGGGAACCAGCCGACGGTTTGAATCCCAATTCCACCAATTGGTCGTCGATGTATTGGTGCTCGTTCCGATTGAGACTCTGTTCGTCCTGCGCCGCACTCCAGATATCGCCGTATTTCCTTTCTATTTCGCTGGGAAAAAGCCCGCTGAAAATAGCGTTGCGCGAGTACGGTGTGGCGGTGGGCAGGATGGAGTAGTGGTAAGACCTCTTGATATCAAAAAATTCCGCCAGCAATGGCTCCATAATCATCCAGTGATCCAGCCGCAGGCAATCCACCACAATAAAGAAAACCTGGCGTCCACTTTCCAGATAAGGGTGGACAAATTCCCCCACGACATCAACAGAGAGAGGGGGTGAATCATCTTCGCTGTCCACCCAGGTGGGGTAGTTCTGCTCGATAAACCGGCTGAATTCCTGATTGCATTCCTTTTTCTGATCCTCGATCATCTGATACAGACTTTTGTCGCCCAGGTGACTGATTTCGATATCCCACTCGCACAGCAACTGATGGATTTCGACCCAGGTTTTCCAGCTGATCTCCTCGGAAAGCCAGGCGCGAATCTGGCTGGCTCTGGAGACGTAGGCATGTCCGGCCTGACTCTGGCGGATCTGCCTGGAATCCAGGATCTTTTTGCAGGCCATAAAAATCTGGCTGGGATTTACCGGCTTGGTCAGGTAGTCGTCGATGCGCCTGCCAATGGCTTCGTTCATCAAGTGCTCTTCTTCATTCTTGGTTATCATGATGACCGGGATGTTGGCGTTTAACTGCTTGATCTGCTCAAGCGTAGAAAGCCCATCGATACCGGGCATCATCTCGTCCAGCAAGACAATGTCGAAGCTTTGCTGTTGTATCATGGCAATGGCGTCTTCGCCATTGCTCACCGGAGTTACTTCAAAGCCTTTTTCGTGCAGGAAAATGTGGTGCGAACGCAACAGGTCGATTTCGTCATCGGCCCAGAGGACTTTCCTCGTTGGTGCTTCCATTGTAACAGATCCTTTCTCGCCGGCGCTTGCTACGCCACGGGCAACAGGACCTCAAAAGTCGTGCCTTCTCCCGGCACGCTATGAGTAATACTTATCTTGCCCTTGTGATACTCTTCGATAATCCGCCTGACAAAGGCCAGGCCAAGTCCCCAACCTCGTTTTTTAGTGCTGAACCCGGGTTCGAACACCCGGTTGACGTTTTCCGGCTCTATGCCGCAGCCATTGTCCTGAAAGACAATCTGTACAAGCTTGCGCTCGGCCAAGAAATCCAGCCGGATGTTAATGACGCCCGCCTGGCGACCAATTGCGTCCATGCCATTCTTAAATAGATTTTCAAATGCCCAGCTCAATAGTTCGGCGTTTAAGGGCACTGGGGGTACTGCCCTGGAAAACATATTGATATCGCACTGTCCGAACTGCGATCCTCGACTTCTAAAGTAATTGACGGTTTCCCCCAGCACCTTCTCGATATCTCCCATCTCGACTTCGGGCACGGAGCCAATCTGACTGAAGCGCAGGGCAATCTGGTTTAGGCGCTGCATATCTTTCTGCATTTCACCCACCTTCTGGTCGACGCGCTGAAGCCGCCCGCAACTATCCTCTGCAGCAGCTTCGACGAGCTCGTGCCGGATCAACTCAAGCCATCCCGACAGAGAAGAAAGTGGCGTGCCGAGCTGGTGAGCTGTCTCCTTGGCCATGCCGACCCAGATGGAACGCTGCTCACTACGCCTGATATTGCGAAAGCCGATATAACCGACCAGTGAGAAGACCAGCAACACTCCGCCGACAATGAAGTTCGCCCATGAAATCCTGCTGACCAGCTCGGAATCCCCGTAGTGGATGTATTGCAAACTCTCTGAGGGTATCTTAAATGGATATGGTTCGCTCTTGCGGTCCAACTGCAACATTCTCTTTTTCACCTGCGCTAGAGCGCCTGCTGAACGATTGCCTTTTGCGGGCAAGTCCTCCCCCCACCATTCGACGATTTTTCCACTGCTATCCGTTATGAAAAAATGCTTCTCATCGCCGTGCAGGTAGCTAAAAGTCCCAGCCGCAACGGAGAATTCATGCGGCTCGTTCTCGCTGGCCATCTGCACCACTGCCTCCCGCACCCGGTCCAGGGCTGCAGTCGTGGTATCATTTGCAGTCGGCAGATCGTCACCCCGCCATCCGGCAATGTCCCCGGACCCGTTTGTAATGATAAAATTGGCACCCTCGTAATACAGCAAACCAAGCAAATCTGGAAAGGCTTCAACTGGGATGGGTTCGTGCTGCCCGTCCATCTTCTCCAAAAGGTCCCGGAGAACCTGCATTGAGACTTTTGAAGTATCGCCTACTGCAGGTAATCCCTCCCCCTTCCAATCGGTGATTTCACCTTTGTAGTTTGTAAAGATGATGGGAAAATCGATTCTGGGGTTGACGATTACCTCCCGGAAAATAAGTCCTGTCTGTTCGGTTGTCGCCAGCTTCGAAACAGCAAAGGCATAGAGCGCAGCGTACAATCCCACCTGCTCCTTTTTTTCTTCTTCGAATTCCTGAATGAGAGATTCGTTGTACAGTATAAATGCCAGAACCGCCAGGACGCCGCCGACGAAGAGATAGGCCCGAAAGGCGGAGGAGAGCCCAAAGTAGGAAATCTTGTGCCCCCACTTCCGCCACCCGGACGGAAAATCTTGCTCCGCTTTAGAATCGGGTCTCGCAGGCGACTTTTGGCCCTCTACTGTGAGGGGGGGAAACTCTTCGCTTGTGGAGGGACGGCGACGGCGGCGACGGGTCGTGACGGGGGAGGGGTCTCGATCCTTCTGCTCTTCCATAGTATTGGCTGCAACTCATCGAAAAAAAAGGTTCGTTTATCCTAAGTTAATACCAAGTCCCCTGGTACACAAAGACTCTCCACCCCCAACCCTGGTTCCTTTGCCCAGCCCCCTGCCAAGGACACTGAAAAGGGCCCCTGGAAAAGGGGTGCGCCGCGGACGGAGAATCGGCGACCTTCTCAAAATATCAGGTCGGCCTTTTAATGCCTCTGCCAATGGAAATTTGGCGCATGCTTGCCGGGGCGGATACATGCGAGGCCGATTTCCCCCGGTGTGATTTCAATACCGCAAAATCCTTGCCACCAACCCGCTGTTTTTGCCCCTTCCTGCTCTGCCGCTGCTCTGCCCATCGCCCTAGCGCGACAACAAAAAACGCGCTCCCCGGCTCGCACCCGCTCCAACGCGCCAATTGACACCTACGAGAGCGATGACTTTCCGGACAACGCTGTCGGCGAATAAATCCTTGAGCAACCAGGCGGAGAAAATCCGGCCGGCTGGGTGATATCGCCGTACTCCGCCGGCTGGCAGGAAAATTTCTACCCCCGATCAGCCCCTGCGCATTTGCCAGCAGAGATTAGCACCGGCACCATATAAAACGACAGCTATAGTTGATCCAATAGATGCACACCGGCCCCGCAGTGCTAACCCGAACTTGGTTTATGGCTGCTGATAAATGGGAATATTTACTTGAGCAGCGAAAGAATTCGCTCAATATCCATATCCGCATCCGAGGCGAAGCTGGCGGCGGTCTGGGACAGGATCTGCGAACGGGTCAGATCGGAGGTTGCCCGGACCAGATCGGTATCCCGTATATCCGCCTCCGAAGACCTCATTTTTTCCAGTACGCTAATGCCAGTATCGATGCTCAATTCCAGACGCTGCTGAAACGCGGCGATATGGTTGCGCTCTTCGACGACAGCCTCGTGGGCACGCTGCAAGCGGGGCATGATTTCCTGGGCATCCCTGAGGGTGCCGATCCGCAATTCACCGAGTTCCAGAGTCTGCCCCGAAGCGCGCATATCTCTTATAGTAATCCGCGATACATCATTGCTGGCTTCGGTCGAACCTGCCTGGATGGCAAAGACATGCTCTTTGTTGAGCAAAGGAATATCGTTGAATCTGGTAACCTCAGCTATGCGGTCTATTTCCGCTCTCAGAGCCACGAACTCCGCATTGAGGTTCTGCCGATCGTCATCAGTATAAATATCTGAAGCTCCTTGCACGGCCAGACTCCTCATCCGCAGGACCATATCGCTGATATGACTCAAAGCCCCATCTGCTACCTGTAGCATGTGGATGCTCTGCTGAATATTGCGGTTGCCTTCGGCCAGAGTGCGAATCTCAGAATTTATGCCATCGGCCAGCGACACACTGGCCGGATCGTCGCTGGCACGATTTACCCGATGGCCCGAAGCAAGCTGCTCTATTTGCCGCGAAGCCTTTTCGAAATGGAGTGAAAGATTGCGGGTAACTTGCTGGAGATGGACGTTGTGATTGATGCGTGCTGGCATGGCCCCTCAAGTGGATTCAAGGTTTATGTAAATGCACTACACTACCCTGAAGCAAAGCTCATACCAGGAAAATTAAAACAAATAAAACACTGTTTTATTTTAACTTAAAAAATTAAAACAGTGCGGTCCGAAGCCTTGAAAAGAAGATATATTCCAGAGGGTGGGAATTTTTTTCAAGCAATTAAAAGTTGGGCTAGGAGCATTAGATCTACCCGCTCTGAGAACTTTTGGACGCCGTAACCGGAGAGGCTTGGCCGTCCTGGCGGTCATTGCCAACTGCGGCGGATTGATCGCTGCCATCGAACTTGTTTTCGGACGAATCTTCATCTATATCCATGGCACTACTGCCATGGAAGATCGCGCCTTCGGAGATTGCCAGCGTGGCAGAATGGACATCACCGATGAATCGGGCTTGACTATCCAGGCGCACCTTCTCCGCCCGCACGGTGCCGCGCACGATGCCATTGATATAAATTTCCTTGCCTTCGAGATGGGCGTAGGCCTCGCCGGACTGGCTGATGGTCAGTGCTCCGGAGCAGGAGAGTTCGCCTTTGAATGTGCCATCGATGCGAACGCTATTTTCCACCTGCATGGTCCCCTCGAAGAGGGTGCCCCGCCCAATTATCGTATTGAGCGTCTGCCCATCACTAACCGCCGTGCCATTTTCTTTTCTTCCCAACATATTATTTTTGACCTCGCAGCAGTACCCTCGCCACCTGAAAAATTTTCAATATATGGCTTTCACATAGAGGATGCAATTAAAAAAAGCGACCGCGACACCGCTGCTTCAAATCTTCTTAGTCCTCGGCTTAGCTTTTTTCCTCTTCTTATTGCCCGATACCTGCCGAAATTCATCTTGCTTTTGCAAATGCTCAATCACTACCATGACCGCTGCACTAGTTACATCATCTAACGACTCGGCATCGATAATCGGAATATCGTACGCAGCGGCAGCTTCCATGATGTGTTGTTGAATTTTGAGAATTTCCTCGAGGTGGTCCAGATACTTGTGGACGAACCGGGAAGGCGCGGCGACTGCACGCCTGGCGAAACGCTCCTCATAGGATTGCCGATCTTCCAGGGCCAGACAAAGAGACACCAAAAAAGCGGACTTGGAGTATTCCTCCTCGTCGATAAAATCGGACAGCAAATGCACCCCATCGATGATGACGCTGGAATTCTCTTCGATGCATCGGCTAATGATGGCCCGCACCCCTACGCTAACCACTTTGGCCTGCTCGCGAAATCCTGCGACCACCGGATCCAGCTCCCTGCTATGGTCCACAGGCATATCGGCCCAGGCAGTATAGGACGAACCGTGAATAGACGGCATCAATTCAGGCGCCAGCGTTAGCCGCATGATCTGGCGAATGTCGTCGGTTGCCACCACCCGGGGAATCTCGAGTACGCTGGCCAGATTGACCGCCAGCGATGTCTTGCCCACACCGCTGGCACCGCCAATCAGGATGACCAGTGGTTTGTCCAGCTCGCCCCAGGCGCGCCAAACTTTATAGCGTTCGGCATAGGAGCTATCATACTGCTCGACCAGCATGGAGACAGCCAGCTCTCCCAGCTCCTGGTTGGTCAGGCGAGTTATGTGCTGATCAATTAAATGAGTTCCGATTTCACTGGCGAGTTGCAAGGCCTGTTCTGGAAGCAACCCCGAGGGCTGCAGCGAGTGTGCTAGGAAATCTTTTGAAAAGGACCGGGAACCCGTTTTGTACTCTACCGTTATGCTCGTAGGTGTGCGCTCCCAGAAAACCAGATCACCGACCCC
Source organism: uncultured bacterium (assembly GCA_964005845.1). Lineage (GTDB taxonomy): Bacteria > Latescibacterota > UBA2968 > UBA8231 > UBA8231 > CAXFTV01. Next base: position 2,690 of record CAXFTV010000655.1, on the reverse strand, counting down.
ATTCTCGCCAAATTCCCTGCGGATATGTTTTTGGATGAGTTGGACGATCTCCTTTTTCTGGATTGATTTTTTCTTGCTCAAGGCCTCGCGGACCCCATTTGCCAGATTTTCGGCCTCTTCGTAGGCAAAACCCCGCTGAATCAGGTAGGATATAAGCATCCCGCGACGGAAGGGGATGCGCTTTTTTCCATCGATAATTGTGGCCAATAGATTTCCCAAAATTGAAGTTATACAACAAGTTCCCTGGGAATATAGGACGATATCACAGCATCAAGCAAGTAATTATCGGCGATAAAATTGCATATTAGGGTGCGATAAATCATTGACTTTTTCCCTTATTGGGGTTACCTTGGAAAATCACACAACGAGGCGGTGTGGGGGGGCTATAGTCGCCATGCGACTATAGCCCTTTTTTCTTTAGAATTTGCTCGGCATAGGCCCAATCCTCATATTTACCACAGTTGATCCCCAATTTTTCTTCGCTGTCTCTTCGCCACCTTTGCAAGGAACTGCAGCCATGTCCAATCCCCTCATAGACTTGCAGCAATATGGCCAGAGTGTATGGTACGATAATATGCAACGCGGCATGATCATGTCGGGCGAGTTGCAAGATCTGATCGACAACGATGGACTGCGCGGCATGACTTCCAATCCGGCCATTTTTGAAAAGGCAATCACCGGTTCGACGGACTACACCGGCACCCTCGGAGCCCTGGCTAACTCCGGCAAAAGCGCACTAGAAATCTACGAATTGATCGCCGTAGAAGACATCCAGTGGGCCGCAGATGTCCTGCTGCCGGTTTATCGGCAGACCGAGGGCCGGGATGGTTTTATCTCACTAGAGGTCTCGCCCCATCTGGCCCACGACACCGCCGGCACTATCCGGGAAGCGCTGCGCCTCAACGAGCGGGTCGGTCGCGCCAACCTGATGATAAAAGTGCCGGGTACGCGGGCCGGAGTACCCGCTGTCGAACACCTGATCGGCGCCGGCGTCAATATTAACATAACCCTCCTATTTGGGCAGAAAAATTACCAGCAGGTCGCCGCAGCCTATATGGCCGGTCTGGAAAAGCTGGCAGCCAGCGACGGCGATGTCGCCGCTGTGGCCAGCGTCGCCAGCTTTTTTATCAGCCGTATCGACACTCTGGCCGACGAGTACATTGAAACTCGCCTGCAAAAGGCCGAACGCGCCAGCGAACGCCTGGCTTTGCGCAATCTTCTGGGCAAAACAGCCATTGCCAATGCAAAGCTGGCCTATGCAAGCTACCAGGAGATGTGCGAGGGCAAGCGCTGGCAAAAACTGGCGGCACGAGGTGCCCGCACCCAGCGCTTGCTGTGGGCCAGTACCAGCACCAAAAATCCCGCCTACCGCGATGTGATCTACGTCGAAGAACTGATTGGCGCGGACACCGTCAATACCATACCCGAAACCACCTTCAATGCCTTTCGTGAACACGGTGTAGCCAGAGCTAGCCTGGAAGAAGGAGTGGAGGAAGCCCGGGATGTCATGGCCGCCCTGAAAGAATTGGGGATCTCCATGGACGAGATAACCAGTAGATTACAAGAAGACGCCGTGCGGCTTTTCGTCGAACCTTTCGACAAGTTGCTGGCAGCGATCGAAAGCGGACGCAAAACTTTTCCCCAAAGGGCCTAGAAGGTCGACCATGAGCGCTACCTTCATGGCTGCGGAGCGAGTACCCGACCCCTGTGTTTTGGTCATCTTCGGCGCCTCGGGCGATTTGAGTCAACGAAAACTGGTTCCGGCCATCTGGCACCTCAATCGACAGGGGCGCCTACCCGCCGCTTTCGCACTGGTCGGCATGGGGCGGCGCGCAATGGACGACGCCGGCTTTCGCGACCAGATGCGGACGGCGCTACTGGAATTCGTCGGCAATATTGACCCCGAAGCACTGCACGCCTTCCTCGCAAAACTCTACTACATCTGCGGCGACCCCAACGAACCGGATACTTTCGCGCGCCTGAGCGCGCAACTGGACCGGATAGACCGGAAGCACGGCACTGGCGGCAATCGCTGCTTTTACTGTTCGGTGCCCCCCCAGATATACCTCGACATCGTGGAGCGCCTGGGCGCTGCCGGCCTCAATCGCGAACACCAGCAGGGCAGGGGCTGGGTGCGCATCATCGTCGAAAAGCCCTTTGGCCACGATCTGCAATCGGCCCGCACCCTGAATCAGGCTCTCCACCGGGTCTTCGAAGAGCGCCAGATCTACCGCATCGACCACTACCTGGGCAAGGAAACAGTCCAGAATATCCTCGTTTTTCGCCTCGCCAATTCCATGTTCGAGCCCCTGTGGAACCGCCGTTATGTGGATCACATCCAGATTACCGCAGCCGAAACAGTGGGAGTGGAGCACCGCGCTGGCTACTACGATGGCTCCGGCGCCCTGCGCGACATGATTCAGAACCACCTGCTGCAAATCCTCTGCGTCATCGCCATGGAGCCCCCTTCTTCCTTTGACGCCGAGAGCGTGCGCATCGAAAAGCTCAAAGTGCTAAAGGCCTTTCGCTCCTACAGCATCGGCCAGGTGGACCGCTTCGCCGTGCGCGGGCAGTACCTCCAGGGCAGTATCGACGAGCAGCCCGTTATCGGCTATCGCCAGGAGAGAGACGTGGCGGACGCTTCCCGCACCGAAACCTTTGCGGCGATGGAATTCACCATCGACAATTGG
>CAXFTV010000654.1:0-3989 GCA_964005845.1 uncultured bacterium | reverse complement strand
GGCGGTGGCCCCTAATGGAAAGGCTTTTTTGAGTGCCCACGCCGATGCCGCCCTGGTGGCGGTCGCCAGTCGGACCGGAGAGACCGCTTCGACTTTCCCAGTAGGGACGGATCCCCGTGGTCTGGCATTTTCGCCCGATGGCAAGCAGCTTTTTGTGACCAGTGCCGGATCAGGTGAAATTTCGGTCTTCGACCTGGCACGGGGGACTATTGGGGCCAGCTATGTCAGCGGCGATAATCCGCGCGGCATAGCTGTGGTCGAACCCGTAGTCGGCGGGTCAGAAATTGGCAAAGAGGAAGATCTGCTGGTGGAAACAGTAGTGCGGAGGGATGGCTCACTGCCACTTCAATTTGCGCTGGGGCCGAACTTTCCCAATCCCTTCAATGCTGCGACCCGGATCGGCTACAGGGTGCCGGCTATGGAGTCGGTGGAGGGGGTGGTCGAAATTACCCTCTACAATACTCTGGGTCACAAGGTGCGCACCCTGGTACGGGGGGCGCACCCCCCCGGCCTCTACCAGCTCGAATGGGATGGTAGAGGCGAGGCCGGCAGGGAAGTCGCCAGCGGGGTCTACGTAGTTATGCTGCGGGCGCCCGGTTTCGCGGAGGCGCGCCGACTCTTGTTAGTGCGTTAGAGGCGATCACGCTCCTGGCTCTCGCTATGCTCGCTTGTTGGCTGCATTCGAGTACACGAGTCAAAGCATCCTCCCCGGGGGCTTATTCACCTAGGTTGCACCGGGGAGGTGGTTGGCGAGCATTTCCTACCCCGACCTCGTTGAGCAGTTGAGCACACCATTCTTTAAATCTTCTTTTTTTACCCACCTTTGAGTCCATTGTGCCGCCCGGGCCCATAGTGCTGTATTGTCGCTGCCCTGCCGTGTTGATTTTGTCAGTGGTGATAGCTATATTGCGAAGGGTGATACACCCTGTCATAAATACGCATCCAATGTCCGGGAAAAACTTGCTATGCGCCGTGCTGGTGGCGCTGATTCTCCACCTTGGGACGAGCTCGGTGCTAGCTGTACCCGGGCCTGCAGAATGGCGTGCCAGCCACCGGAAAATGGTACAGGTTTTAGGGGAAATCGCCGTGCGCAGCAGCAGCGAGCATCCCTACCTCGGAAATGCCAGGGCGCGCCGCTTCCGCACTCAACTCGAGGCGCTGTCCCCAGCGGCGCCCGCGCGCACGCGCTCGCCGCTGCACTTCCAGCTCGGCATGGCCGAACTCTACCTGGGCAACGAACGCAGTGCCATCGATCATCTTTCCAGGGCCTACCAGCTCTTTCTCGGCACCCCCAATCCCCACCCTGGCGCCCTCGGCGAATTGAGCTTTCGTCTGGGACTGGCCTACCTGCGCCTGGGCGAAACCCAGAATTGCTGCCTCCGCTCCAATCCCGACAGCTGCATCCTGCCCATACGGGACGGGGGTATCCACGAAGTAGAGGAAGGATCGCGCAAGGCGATCGAATATTTTACCCTTGTATTGCAAAACGCGTCGGTAGAAATGGAGCGGCAACTGGCGGCCCGGTGGTTGCTGAACATCGCCTATATGACGCTGGGGCAACATCCCGATGCCGTGCCCGCAGCGCATTTAATACCGCCGGAGGCTTTTGAGTCCGAAGGGGAGTTTCCACGTTTCACCAATATCGCACCGCAATTGGGGCTAGATACCTTTAGCGGCTCGGGCGGGGCGGTGGCCGAGGATTTCAATAACGACGGCTACCTGGACTTGATGGTTTCGAACTGGGATACCTCGGGGCAGATTCGCTTTTTCGCGAATGAGGGCGACGGCACTTTTTTCGAGCGCACCCGCGAAGCCGGTCTGGAGGGGCTTTTCGGGGGGCTCAATATGGTTCAGGCCGACTACGACAACGATGGCAACATCGATTTGCTGGTGCTGCGCGGGGCCTGGAGTGGTCGCGGCGGGCGCCATCCCAATTCGCTGCTGCACAACAATGGGGACGGGACTTTCGCAGATGTTACCTTTGCCGTCGGCCTGGGGGAAGTATACTATCCGACTCAGACCGCGGCCTGGGCCGACTACGACAACGACGGCGATGTGGATCTGTATGTGGGCAACGAGTCCACGGAGGAATTGAGTGCGCCTTGCCAGCTTTTTCGCAACAATGGGGACGGCACCTTTGTAGATCTCGCGGCGCTAGCTGGGGTGCGGAATTTGCGCTTTGCCAAAGCCGTGGTTTGGGGGGATTACGACGGCGATCGCTTCCCCGATCTCTATGTTTCGAACTTGAATGGCTTTAATCGCCTCTACCACAACAATGGGGACGGCACCTTTATAGACGTGGCGCCGACTCTGGGCTTGGTCCTCCCCAAGGCCAGCTTTCCCGGCTGGTTTTGGGATTTCGACAACGACGGGAACCTCGATTTGCTCGTCTTTTCCTACGCTGCCGGTATTGAGGATCTGGCCGCTTCGCACCTGGGTTTGCCCTTTGATGCCGAGCCGGCTCGGCTCTATCACGGCGATGGGCGCGGTGGCTTTGCGGAGGTGGCCGCGGCACACAACCTGGTGCGCCCGAGTGCGCCGATGGGTTCCAATTTTGGCGATATCGACGGCGATGGCTACCTGGATTTCTACCTGGGTACTGGAGATGTGTACTATGAGGATTTGATGCCCAATGTCCTTTACCGCAACCAGGCTGGCGAGCGTTTTGCCGACCTTACTACGGCCGCCGGATTGGGACATTTGCAAAAGGGCCATGGCGTCGCATTCGCGGATCTGGACAACGACGGCGATCAGGAAGTCTTCGAGCAGATGGGCGGCGCTTATCCGGGTGATAAATTCGGCGACAGTTTATACGAAAACCCGGGATTCGGCAATCGCTGGCTGACTCTCAAGTTGGTAGGAGTGCGCTCCAATCGGGCCGCCATCGGGGCGCGGATTCGGGTAGATGTCGTAGAGGGGTCGCGGTCGCGGGCGATCTATAAATACGTCAACAGCGGCGGCACCTTCGGAGCCAATCCCCTGCGCCAGACCATCGGCCTGGGGCGTTCCGAACGGGTGGAGCGGTTGGAGATATTCTGGCCGACCAGCGGGGAAATCCAGGTTTTCGAAGCGGTGCCGCTAAATGCCTTTCTGCAGATCGTAGAAGGCGAGAGGGACTTTGTGCAACTGCCGCTGCAGTCTTTCAGCTTCGCCCAGGGGAGACCAGGTGAATGAGGAAGATTCCGGGGACAGTTATTTTTTTCTGCTTGGTTGTGGAAATGTTCTGCGCCCTAAGAGGTGGTGCGGCGGAGTCGGTCGAGTTCGTTGATGTCGCAGCGGAAGTGGGCATTGATTTCGAGCACGTCAACGGTGCCAGTGATCGCAAGTACTTTCCCGAAACCATGGGAGGGGGGGCTGCTTTTTTCGATTACGATGGCGATCATGATCTGGATATATACCTGGTCAACGGCGCCGCTTTGCCGGGCTATCAGGCCCTGCGTCCCCCGGTCAATGCCCTCTACGAAAATTTGGGGAGAGCCTTTGTCGAAGTCGGGGCAGTGGCCGGGGTGGACGACGCGGGCTACGGCATGGGGTGCGCGGCAGCGGATTACGACAACGACGCCGATCTGGACCTCTACCTGAGCAATTACGGCGCCAACGTACTCTACCGCAATGAAGGAAGCGGAAAGTTTACCGATGTCACCGCTGCGGCCGCAGTAGGTGACAGCAGTTGGAGTACCAGCTGCGCTTTTCTCGATTACGACAACGATGGGGATCTCGACCTCTACGTGGCAAACTACGTCCACTACGAACTCGAATACGCCCTTCGGGATCTGGAGCCCTACCTGGCCGGGATGCAGAAGGCCGGTTCAGAGGTCCCCAGGACTTACCAGCATCCACGCAATTTTCCGGGGGCGGAGGATCGCCTTTGGCGCAATAAAGGGGACGGCTTGTTCGAGGACGTGACGGCCGCAGCCGGTCTGGCAGATACGCTCTGGAACGAGGGGCGGGGGCTGGGGGTAGTGGCCACCGATTACGACAACGACGGC
>CAXFTV010000653.1:0-8100 GCA_964005845.1 uncultured bacterium | reverse complement strand
CGGAGTTGGGTATCGGCTAGGGGTACGCCAGGTGCAGCTAACGCACAGTACGATAGCTCCGACTTCCGGGTAGATCTCTCCTCGCCTGATATATTGGCGGATCACGAGAGAATGTACCTGAGCTGGACGACCAATTTGGAAAGCCAAAATCGAGGGTTCAAGATCTATCGAAGCGTCAATGGAGACAAGTATATCCCGGTCGCTTCCTATGAAAAGGACGGCAGGTTGAAGGGGCGATTGGCGGGCATAGGCCCGGTCCAGTATGTCTGGGTTGACGAAGATGTGGACATCGGGAATAAGTACTCGTACGTGCTCTCGGCCATCTCGGTGGATGGCGCAGAAGAGAGATTTTCCGAGCAAATTCTCACTCTAGAATTTGCAATGTCGGAAGAGTGGGTATTCGACCGATCACTGATCAATTTCCCCAATCCATTCCATCTCATAACTACTCTAATTTTTAGTTTTACAGAAAAATCCGCTATATCGTTGACCATTTACAATGTGAGAGGGGAAAAAATACGGACCTTCATTGAAGGTGACGTCCTGGAAGAAGGGGAATATATAGTAGAGTGGAAGGGAAGAGATGATTCGGGAAGCACAGTATCATCCGGAGTTTATTTCGCCAGGCTTAAATCGAGTGATTTTTCGATAACCCGCAAGATGCTGCTGGTGAAATAGTGCTCGGGTGCGAGCATGCATTCCGGGCCCCGGAAGAATAACCAAAGATGAAGAAACCTATGAGTTGGGTTTGGAATAGGCCCGTTTTTGAGGAAGTTTACAGGGGGATTGGGGGTGGTCTGCAATAGTTGACCTCCTGCGGATCGTGAGATCGTCTTAAAAAGATCAAGCGCATATTATCAGGCGCACCAAAGCGCAATTTCGGGGGTGTTTCCCCGCTCTAAGGCGATTTCTTCTAGGCGTTTGGTAGAGCTCTTCCAAGGGGTGTGGTTTCATATCTCTCCCGGCAAAGAGATTTTATTTTTCGCACATCTATACCGGTGAAAATTGAGATGAAGAAAAGGCTGTTGGGGTTGCTGGTGATCATGGGGTTGCTGGTGGGCGCGGTTGGATGTGGTAGGGAGCGTCCAACGGGACCATATGTTGAGTACTACGAAAATGGGCAGGTAGAGGTCGAAGGAAACTACAAGGATGGGGTGAAGGATGGCAAGCACGTCGGGTATTACAAGAACGGACAGGTACTCGTCGAAGGAAACTACAGGGATGGGAAAGAGAATGGGAAGTGGGTCGAGTATTACAGCAGCGGGGAGATCAGGAGGGAAGAAAACTACAGGGATGGGAAAAGGGTTGGTCGGTGGGTCGAGTATTACAGCAGCGGGGAGATCAAGAAGGAAGAAAACTACAAGGATGGGAAAAGGGTTGGTCGGTGGGTTTATTATGACGAGAATGGACAGCTGAGATGGGAAGTAAACTACAGGGACGGGGAAAGGGATGGCAAGGAGGTTGATTATGACGAGAATGGGAACCTCACACACCCGATCTGGTGTTGGGAAATGGGTGAAGTGGTCGATTGCCCCGAAGGCGAATAGAAATCCGCGTCGCTTTTCAGTCGTAAATCAACTTGTAGACTACATTATCGGTTGTCCCGATAAGGTAGTCTACAACAATCCAGAATCCCATGGAAATGAACTGACCGGCTACCAGGCCGATAAAAAACGGCTTGCCCCTGTGATAGAGAGAAGAACCGCCATATTTCAAGATGCTCCCTTTGATAAGCCATGAGATGAAAACGCTCAACATGATCGCATCCGTCATCCACATTGAGCTGATCGGCAGGCTCATCGGATGAATGGGCCACCACAAAAAACGCTGTTTGAGCCACATCAGCACTCCCATCAGAGCGCCGCCGTAGGCCGTCCATATCCAGCCTTCCCAAACCGGTCCTGCTGGATTTAAGAGATTGCGTGAGGTGAAGTTGAAGGGATAGTGGACCAGGCCTCTGAAAAAACCGCTCAGATTGATAGCCCCGTACTGGTAGCCCAGGGCCAATTGCGTCCAGATGGAGGCCACTGCACTGACTATAATCGCCACCAGCATGGCCCCCAGCAGTATCCGCCGGTTGGTGCGGATGTGCTGGTCTGCGAGTTTGAGGGCGTTGGCGCAGGCGGCCATGACGAAGATGCGCAACTCGCCGGCCCAGACAAAGGTATAACCGAGAGCTGTTACGTTGGCCAGGCCCAGGTTGTGGACGCCGAATCCGGAGACCATGAAATTTCCCGGGTTCATCGGGGCCCGGGTGATGAAGAAGCCCCCCTCGGTCACCATTCTCGTTAGACCCAGGAAAATCACGAATGCCATGAAGAGCATCAGGACGGCCACCCACAGCGACATACCGGTCTGACACAGCCACCACAACATGAATCCGTCCCCCCCAGCACTGCCAAGACCGCGGCGCGGTAGGACATCACTTCGTTGCTGTCATCAAATAGATCGGACCACCTGTTCTCTGGCCTTGCATAGTACTGGGCGCCACTTAAATAGGGAATGAAAAAGGCCGTTAGTCCCATCGAAGGGATGGTTGCCGCCGTCAGCGCCATGATATAGACGAGGGTAATCTCGGCGACTGAGAGGTACCACGAACGCCGTAGCCATCCCAGGAGAGGATTCAGAAAAGCCACGAGGATGAAGAGGATAAATAGGGCCACCGGCGAACCGAAATCCTGTGCCATGCGGCTCCCCCGAACTACGTTGTCCCCATAGATTACACCAACTCCGATCAGGAGACTTACCAGCGTCCCTAGCAGGAAGGCGCGGACTGTGATTACTGCCGGTTTGCTAGTGGGCATCCTATAAACCCAGCGGGGAAGGCGGGGGGCAAACTAAGGTTTTTGGTTGATAGAGGGGGGGCAAATTAGGGCCAATCTCGAGGGGTTTAGGGTTAATAGGCATCCTGGGAACAGCGGGCGGCGCCGGTATCCGGAAAGAGGAGGGGCAGAACGGCGGGATCGTCCGGGGTTGCAGTGAGGCCGCCTTCTGCCAGTAGACCCGGCAGGCGCTGGCCGTTGTAGACTAGGGCGCACAGATCGCTGGCTGCGATATCTAACTGCAGGGGGCTTCCGGTGCCGATTTCAAAGACGGCCCCATCTGCGGCAAAGCGGATTCTAAGCTTCAGGCCGGCCGCTCTGGCTCGTTGATCGAGTAGTGGACGGATCTGCTCAACAAAGAGATCCGGGTCATGGACCTGCACATGGACAGTACTGTGGCCGGTCTTTTCGTCGGGAGACAGCTGGTTTATCCCTAGCCAAAGGGGATGGCGTGTAGAAATAGCCAGCCGGGCACTCCGAATGCCCCGGTTGCGCCATTCCCTCAGAGTGGCATATAACAATGCCATTGCAATATCTTCGGCGCCGGGCAGACAGGCCCACTCACTGATCGAAGCGGTGTCCTCACTCTCGCTCAGGGCGAGATAGGCCAGGGGTTGATCGCCGCCGGCCACGCGGAATGCCTGGGACTGCGACCAGAGCTTGGGGCGCTGTTGCAAGCGGCGCTGCCAGAAGGTCAGTGTCCTGGACCAGGCTCCGCTCAGTTGACTGTAGTGGGCCTGGTAGATCACCTGCAGGGCTTCTGCGTCGTGGGGGGTTCCCGAGCGCATCTGTGCATAGTCCGCAGATGGGTGATCTGCATCGAGGTCCAGCCGGGTTAGGGGGAGGACCTGGCTGGGGCTCTCGATGATGGCCTTCTTATAGCCGAGGCGGCCATAGAAGCCTGCGCGCTCGGCGGAGGTATGCAGGCAGGAAATGGCCAGGCCGAAATCCTTCATCCGGTTGAACGCTGCACGCATCAACTGGGCGCCAATCCCCTGGCCCCGGCAGGATTCAAGAGTGCAGACTGTGCCGACAAGTCCGGCCGGGATACCGATGCCGGAGCACCACAAGAGGCCATCGCGTATCCCCAAATGGCTCACCACGCGGTCTTCGGTGACAGCTACTAGAAGGTGGGCGGGGTCGTACCAGGGTTCCTGTTCATAGGATTTCAGGGCCTCTGGGTTGGTCCGGACGGCCTGGGGAAACGATGCGGCTATGATCTCCTTCACGCGGGGATAATCCGCCGGTTGCAAACTGCGGCAGACTACCTCGCGGTTTTTTATTTTGGCCATTGGTGTTGTATTCCTTTAACGCCAATACATACTTGGAGCCGCGGGGTTAACCCAGCCTCATCCCTATTTTTTACCGGGGGAGGGAAGAGCTTGACTTTGGGAGCTATTTGGATTTTTGAGACGGCTACTCAAAAATCAGTAGGTATAAAATTCCTTGGGCTGCTTTCTAGGAGGATGCCCCATCGGCCATCCCTCCGTCCCCAAAAACCCCACAAACTCCTCCTCCATCCCACCCAACCAATAAAACATCTTTGCCATATCGTGCCAATGATGAAACTGGTCATGGCCCGGCGGCACCGTCTTTTTTCTGTACAGGTCGTTTTCCAGGTCGTTGAGATCGTCCATGTTGAAATCGGTCTCGATGAGCCAATCCCTCTGCGGCGGTTCCCGGCGCCAGTAGAGATACTTGAGCATATCGCGCACCCCCTGGGCACTGGACGCACTCCGCCGGTGCCAGATGGGGTAGGCGGTAATAAAAATGCTGCCCGCCGGTGCCGCCGTGTACACCCCCCCTCTGATCTGGCCGTAATGGCTCATGAAATTCCCCAGATTAAACAGAAAATGCGAGCCCGGCAGGATCTCCGTAGGGCCCAGTTCCAGAGGGGTGTCTTGCGGATAATAGAACACCTGGAGGTGGTTTACTGCGTGGCCGTAGCGCGAGCAGCCATCCCGGTGCCAGGTTTGCGACGACGCGGGGCATTGGGCTCGATGGTTGTACATCCAGGTGGGCAAGGTGGCATTTTTGCCCAACAGGGAACGCACGGCGCCAGCCGCCTGGGGGTTGAGGATTACTTGCTCGACAAACCAATCTTCCTGCAGCAATTCGTCGTCTTCAAAAGACCCGCCGCCGCTGGCGGCATAGGGGCGCTGGCGGATGAATTCGATCACTTGCTCGTTGATTTCATGGGGCACCACACCTTCCAGCATCAAATAACCCAGGTGACAGAAGTTTAGGACCTGGGTGTCGGTCAGGGCGGGTTCGATATCGGGCATTCTCATTTCATCTATCTCCATCTCTCCAGGATAAATTCGCATCCCAGGCCGTAGGCTTTAGACTCGTCCATAATGAGTGCCATATTGGGAAACTGGATCACCCGCCAGCCGTCGCGCATGGCCTCGAGCGGCGTCTCGTATGGCCAGTCATCCGGGTCCGGCGGTCCATCGGATATCTCGCCGTCCTGCACGATGGACATGCCGTGTACCCTGGAGCCCACAGAGGTGCTGTTGGTTTGCAGGTAGAGCAAGTCCTGATGTTTCGGTTTCCAGCTACTGGCGTCCTCCAGGGTCTGGCGTAAATTTTCCTCGGTGAGTTTGCCCTCGTTGAAGGCCTTTATGCAATCTACTATCTTCTGTTGTTTGGTTTCTTCCATCGGGGTCTTTCCATTCTTCTGTTCAGCGACTACTGGATTTTCGAGCCACCACCTGTACCCGCTTCGAAAACCCCGGATAGCCGTTGCTGGCCGGGGTGATTTCTTTCTCGATGATGGCAACGAGAAGAACCGGAATTATAAAAGGTCTTTCCGGGGTCTGTCAAATCGGGCTGCTGGGCAGGGGGCCGAACTCATTGTTGGCCCTTTGACGCAGATCGGGTAAGATTAATATTTTAATCGAAGACGGCCATAAAGGGACACTTGCCATGAAGATGCTGGAGCGATCTCCTATCATGTGGAAAGCTTGGAATATGAGGAATGCGAAGAACGCAATGAACGCGGGTGTAGTATATGTGTTGCTTCTGGTCCTTTTGGCGCCCTTTGCCATTCCCGCCCATAGCCAGCAGGTCTACGGCTTCACCAGCGAGGCCATTCAGGAGGCCGTATACAGGGCCTCGGCAGGGGATACATTGATCCTTCCGGAGGGAGAGTATCTCTTCGACAGGACGGTCGTCATCGACAGGAGTATCGCTCTTATCGGCGCAGCCGAAATCGTAGATGTCGGCGTGGTCGAGCCGCAAGAGCCGAATGATCCGCCGTACTGGGATTCGCCTCCTTCTGTGTGCTTGGCCGAAGATGGGGACCTCACTCTTTTTCAGGTGGAGAGCGACGCCGTTACCTTCGAGAACTTGAAACTCGTGGGGGCCGTCACTCATGAGGAAGGCAGCGGCAGCGGTATAGCCATCAGGGGGTATGATCGGCTCGAGGTACGCAACTGTGAAATAACTCGTTTTCGCAAAGGCGTCGAATTTTCGAACGCCCTCCGGGGCGTGGTTAGGGGAAGCTACCTGCATGAGAATTATCGCAATGGCTTCGGCTATGGGATCAGTGTGACGGGAGAAACTATGGCATCGGGAGGTTCTCAGGTGGCTATAGCGCACAACGAATTCACCTACAACCGGCATGCGATTGCCTCAAATAGCCCCGAGACCAGATTCACAGTTGAAAACAACTACTTTCACGACAACGATCTGTCGCAGTGGCAGGCATGCGTAGATACCCATCCCCAGGGAGGATACGCGCTGCGCGCCGTCGTGCGCAACAACACGTTCGAGCGCACCCGGCCGATGGCGTTCAAGAGCGGGAGTCTGGAGATCACCGGGAACTACTTCGATCCTGGTTGCGGCGATTACTCAGTTGGCGGCTACTCTCGGATGCTGGACTTTGGCGAGCCGACACACAACGGCAAGTTCATTCCCAATGCTATTCTCCACAACATCTATATAGGTGATAACGCGAATGCCTCAAATCCGCACCGCCGGCTACTGTGGGTCGACGATTACGATTATTCGGGCGAGACGAAATTCGTGGCGTATAATATGTTCGTCAACGGCGGGCTCTTCACGCACAACAGCTATCTGAGTTCCGCGCCCCGCTATCCGTTCCCGGATTCGAGTCCCAATCCATTTGTCGGGCACATGTATATAACCCTGCCCGGGACAGAAGAGCGCGTCGAGGTGATTTTAAGCAATACCTGGTACGATTTGCATGCGTTGGCGGTCGACCCCGAGGGAGCCGATGATATAGCCGAAATAGGCGTCCAACTCCTGAACTCCGTGCGCCTTGCCCCCGAAGCGGGGGAGCGGATTCATTTGGATGAGTTCTCGGCTGCCGATAGCTACTTCATGCGCAGCGTCGGCGCCTCGGCCTACTCCAGGCAAAGCGATGGTTCGCCGCACTGGAGCGATGTTACGCAGATCAGGGGAATGTATGTCGATGGTACGGAGACGATCTGGGAAGCCGATGGCACCCACCGCATTCATCTGATCTTGCGATTCAGAGTATCGGATCGGGCGGTCCGGGGAACTTGGCGGATGTTCGGATATGCCCGCGACAAGGCCGGTCATATGCCGCTGGCTCCCTGGCACGAGTTGCTGGAGGGCTGGCCGATCGAGGTCGATAGCGATGTCGCTACCTCGTTGACTGGTCCTGCTATCGGGCTTGGGGTGACACCGCAGGGAACGACCCTCGACAAAATCTATCCGAACCCCTTCAATTCGGTCACCACGATCAACTTCACCCTTGCTAAACCGCAACATATCACATTGTCGCTCCATACCCTCACGGGCCAGCTCTTAGAGATTCTGTACAGTGAAACCAAGAGGGGGGGAAGTCACTCCGTGATATGGGATGCTGGCGATCGGGCTTCGGGAGTGTACTTGTGCCGGCTGAAGGGCGAAGATCGGGTCTCCCGGGTTGAAAAAGTGGTCCTGGTCAAGTGAGGAGCGGGAGAAAACCTGGAAAATCCCACGCGTCCATCGCTGCTGGCAATAGACCGATTGAGTGGCAGTGTTTTAAAGAGAAGAACTTGTGTTCTCGTGACAATGATTTGGAACAATACCGCGAATATTACAGTTCTGCGTTTGCACTCGCTCCACCCCCACCGCCGCGCGGCAGCGTCGCCTTGGTCGCATCCCTCAGCCGGATGTGCGGCGGCGACATGCCCGGCAGCAAGACACCGGGGTCGCTCTCCACGCGCGCCAGCGGGTGGAGCCTTGTGAGCGCCGGGTTTGCGGAGTAGTCTTTGTCCTCGCGGGGTTCGTTGAACCAGCACGG
>CAXFTV010000652.1:0-3894 GCA_964005845.1 uncultured bacterium | reverse complement strand
CAATAGCGCGGCAAATTTCTGCCGTCTTTCCTCTACTTGGCGGCTGGCGCTGGCCAATTTGGGGGCGGTTGCCAAGCGCGGGGTTCCAGAACGGCGAGAGGCTCTCTTTTTTTGCCTCGAAGGCGGAGTTTTCTTTTTCTTAGGGGGGGCACCAAAAGGTTTGAGCGCCTTGCGGAAAATCTTAGAAAAGTGTTTCATAGTTTCTCAATCCCCCCAAGCGAAAAAAGATTCAATGAATATGAGGATTTAGTAGTATTAAATATTATCACATTATATTAATCGGCAGTATATATCATCTCCTTAATTTTATTCTGGCTGGAGTTAGGGCGGGTAAGGCCCGCAACCGCGGTAGCCCCCCATATGAGCCGGGTAAGCTATTGGCCGGGTTTGAGCAGGAGGGAAGATCCGGTAAAAATCGAACCTCCCGCAGGAGAATTTTCGCCGACCAGGGATTGGCTTTTATGCAGCCGGCCGATGGCCCTGCACGGCCCCAAAGCCCTCGTCGGATGAACCTTCCCAATGGCGCGCTGCCCGCATTTTAGCGACGTGGTTGCACCCGAGCCTTACCGATGGCCCGGTCGACAATGAAGTGCCAAGCGAGGTGTTTTGCAATGAAATATTTTTTTCTTGTAGTGGGACAAATTTTGGCTTCACTGTGTTTGCTGATGTGTGGATCAAAGGAAGATGCTTCCCTCAATACTGCCGCCAGTCCACCCGCCTTATTCATAAATGAAATCGTTGCGGATAATGAGACTGGAATCAAGGATCCCGATTGCGGCAAGTTTTCCGATTGGTTTGAGATATACAATGGAGGTCCAGTCGAGGTCGATATGAGCGGTATGTACCTTACGGACGATCTGGAAGAACCTTTGAAATGGCAGTTTCCAGATGGGGCCGCGATTGCGGTGGGTGGATTTCTACTTATATGGTGCGATAATCCGACTTTTGAGGATTGCCCTGATTTGACTGTTTTTCACGCCAACTTCAAACTGCGGAAGGGGGGGGAGGTGATCGCTTTATTTGATACCGACGAAAATGGCAACAGAGAAATTGATTCAATAAGATTTGGCCGACAGGAGCGAGATCGCTCCTGGGCCCGCAAGCCAGACGGAAGCGAAAATTGGCAGAAAATGAGTATTCCAACACCGGGTAAGTCTAATGATTAAAAATACTTAACTCCTTTTCAAGGCCCGCGCTAACAGCCCGTACCTAATGCCCCGGGTCGATACGATGAGTTCAGAGCATTGGAAAAGGTCCAGGGCGGTCGACAGAATCAGAGCGCCGGCGGTTATAATATCTGCTCTTTGCGGGTGAATTTGCCGGATTGCACGTATCCTTTCAAGTTCCAAAGTGGCCAGGTAGGCCGTTATTTCAGCCACCTTGGACTGGGGCAGAATATGGCCATTCAAAGATGCGGCATTAAAATCTTCTACACCGCTAGCCAGCGCCCCGATAGTTGTTGCCGTGCCGGCGACTCCCACCAGAGCAACGCCGGCGGGGTAGGTGAATAGTTTGCCCAATTGCTCGCGTATTGTGGCTCTGGCGGCTTCCAGTTGGGCGCTGGAGGGCGGTAGCCGGTCAAAGTGCCTTTCGGTGATCCGCAGCGCGCCTAGGTCGACGGAGGCAAGCTGCTGGACATGGCCGTGGCTACCGTATGCCAATTCGGTCGAGCCGCCACCAATGTCGAGCACGCAATAGCACTTTGGCAGCTCAATGCCAAAGCCTGCACCGGCAAAAGTGAGACGGGCTTCCTCTCGACCCGAAAGGGTGAAAACTTCAATTCCACTCAGCCTTTTTATAGATGCAATGAAATCTTCTCTATTGGCCGCATCGCGCAAGGCGGAGGTGCCGAAAGCGCTTATCTGGTCTGCCCCCAAGCTCAGTGCACGCTTCTTGTAATCCTGAAAAAACTCGCCAACGCGCTCCAGCGTTTCGGGTAGGATGTGCCCTTTGGCATCAACGCCCTTTCCAAGGCGGGCAATGGCGTGCAAATCGGCCAAAATTTCCGTTTTTCCATCGGCCTGCAAGCGGCCCACAACCATCAAAATGGTGTTTGTGCCCAGATCGATAATGGCTTGGGTATGAGCCGGATTCATGGATCCTTGTGATTTTCCTGCAGTTTGATTAGAGAGGTGATTTCAGATGGGGTTTGGCATTTGAGGACAGCTGAGCGAGTTATTTCTGGTTTGATAAAGGTGGCGATTTGAGCCAGGACGGGAATATAGCTGAGATAGTTTTGCTGCGGCGTCAGGAGCAGAAAAATACAGCGGACCGGCTCGTCGTACGCGCCGCCAAAATCGACGCCGTCGGGGCAGATCCCAAGGCACCCGATAATGCCGGGTAAATTGGGAATCGGTGCATGGGGGATGGCGGTTTCATGGCCCAGTGCGGTCGAGCTTTTGTGTTCCCGCTCAAGGGCCAAGTCGAGAACGTTCTGACGTTCAGATGCTGGCACCTGTCGTTCTTCGACCAGGGCGTCGACCATTTGGGTGATAGCATCCCACTTATTTTTTGGCTTCATATTGAGGCGGATGGTATTTTCCCAAAAGATCTGACTAAGGTTGGATTTTTCAGGCGAAAGGGAACGCACCATGAGGACCGAGGAAGGTACTTGATTGGCAATTTCGTCCGGGATCGAACCGGCAAGATGTTCTTCCTGGCGCCAGTCGTTGGATGCCCCGAGTACGACCAGGTCGCCTTCCCGGGTGTGTTCGACGATGGAGGTAACGACATCTTTTCCGGGTAGAATATGGATCGGGGCATCTACGCCCAGAAGTTCAAGTTGAAGTTTCGTGCCGGCGAAAAGTTGGGAGCAATAGCGCTCTAAGAGGACGGGTTTGTACTGTTCTTGCGGCGCTCGCGCAACGCGGAGAATTTCTATGGGGATTTGCCAATCGCGGGCAAGTTCGTAGGCTATTTGGATCCCCATGAGGGAATTACTTCCCCCCCCTGAAGGCACGAGCAGGCGTTTAAAGGGAAAGGAATTTCGCTCTTTGAAAATGAGCGTATCAATGCCAATAGCCTTGGTTAGCGCTCTGTTTTCAGCTGCCAGGATGGCATCTTTTACCACTTCGTGATACCAGCCCATTACCATCATATTGCATTTGAGCCGAAGCGCTGTTTCCCGAATGCCCTGAGTCACGCTTTGACTCTCGACTAAGTGAGATTTTGCGCCTACCCCATATGAGGCTATTAAATCCCTTTGCCACTGCAGGTCTTTGTCAGCCCAGGGGTAGTCTTCGTCGGGAGTAATAATATGGGTGAGGTGCAGTTCGCCTTTGCGTGTTTGAGCTAGGGTTGCGGCAAAACGAATCAGCAGTTCTTCCGCACCAGGATCATTTAGTGGGACCAGGATGCGAAGTTTTGAATAGGTCATTCAGCGTTTCTATCGGTACTTTAATAGCCAGGGAGGTTTCAGGAACTGGGAGGATCCTGGTTTGCCTGGTGCAAAGATAATAATAGGGAACAATTTTTTCCAGCGCCGTGATTTAGACCACAAAAAAAGATATTTTTTCCCCCCAAATTGCCTCGGGCTAAAAGCTTGCTTTGCCCTTGAAGTTTGGTTAATTTGGGATAATATAGTTGTCAGCGGGAAAGGTAGTGTCCCATGAATATAATAACTGTCGCTCGCCAAATAGGTAGCGGTGGGGACCGCATAGCCGAACGGGTGGCGGAAATTCTTGGCTATGAATACCTCGATCAGCGCCTGGTAGAAGAAATAGCTTCAAATGCGGATACCTCCGTCGATGAAGTCGAGAAATTTGATGAGAAAGGGGAGGGAAGGATCCGTTATTTTTTGAAGCGTCTGCTGGTTCCCGAGGTGAGCCCTGGTGGGGTTTCACTATCTTCGGCAGCCTACTTTCCAGAATTTGGCCTCGAATTTCCCTATGTTAT
>CAXFTV010000651.1:0-3015 GCA_964005845.1 uncultured bacterium | reverse complement strand
GCCGGCCTCAACAAGGCCCTGGGCATCAGCCACGACCGCTACTACTGCACCATGGCGATAAACGAAAGCGAATTCGCGGGCACCGTATTCACCGCCGCCACCATCGAATGGGCCCACGGCCTTTACCGGGAGGACGGCCCCGTCGCACAAATCACCCGCAACGTTTTGAACCGCCTGGGTATCTGAACTGTCCTGTGGTATTGCCGCGCATCCGCTGCCGCGGTAGCGAGGGGCGGAGAGATGGGGCGCACCGGAGGGAAGGGAAAGTATGGCCGCCGGGCGCGCGGCGATGACGCCCGCCGGCAGAACCGCATTCAGAGCCCGCTGGTCCAGCGGCTTGAAAATCGATATCCTGGCATTTGCCCTATCTGCGCCGACGGCGCAATGACCTGAAAAATGGGCTCCCAACAGGGGCGCGGAGAGAAAGCGGCACGCGCCCCCAATCCAGTACTTCCCCCCCTCTCATCCTCGTGCGAGGACCTCGGCTTCCCATTCCTCCCAGCTGGGTTTGGCCCCCTTGCTAAGCACGACGAAGGCGTGCTGGGCCCTGCTTTGCACGAATTCGGCCGCCTTGCGCTGCTCGGGCGACAGGACGGCCCGGTCCGGGGTGGGAAAATAGCGGAAGTCGATGCTCCAGCGGCAGCCGCGGGTGGTGTTCAACTTGCTGGTGTGGGCGCACAGATTCGACATGAACAAAGCACCGCCGGGCGCCAGGGGAACCGGCACCGGAGTGCCGCGCGCCTCCACGTCTTCCTCCATCCGGATATTTGAATCTGCGCCCCGAACTCCGTCCAGCAAGCCCCAGCGCTGGCTGCCGGGAATGACCCAGCAACAGCCGTTTTCGATCGTCGCCTCGACCAGCGGCACCCACGCGGTAACCATGGGCAGATTTCCGGTGTGCTTTGCCTTCTTGCCGATCTCCGACTGGTCGACGTACTGGCTGTCCTGGTGCCAGGGAAAGGACGTTATGACGCTGCCGGGAAGTTTCGTCCTCAAGGCCGGACTGCCGAGATTCGAAACTTCGGGGCCCAGGATGAGCGCGAGAATCCGAAGAATGCCCGGCAGCTTGTAAAGATCGTAGAATTCGCGCCCGCAGGAACCCAGATCCCAGCCGCGCGGCGCGATCTCCTGCTCCTGACAGATGGCGGCATAACGGCGCTCGAAGGGCTCGTCTTCGTAGAGCGACGAAATTTTGCCCCGGGCGTGCTGCTGGCGGGCGTACTCGTCGACCCGGGTCTCGATGAAATTGCGCATTGGATCCAGCTCGCTCGCAGCGATGATATCTTTGACTACGACGTAGCCATCCCGCTCGTAGGATTGCTTGATTTCCCGCTCCCTCATAGGATCGAATCTCCTTCTTCACGAATGATGAATGCCGCATCTGGCGATGCCGAGGCGCATCTTTTTCATGCTATTCCGCCCCGCTTCCGAGCACTGAGAAATATCTTTTACTGCGCCCAGGGCAGCGCATAGCTCGGATCGTTGACGAAGCGCTCCATGCCCAGATCCAGGCGAATCTGCGCCCCTGGCTCGAGCCGCAAAAGGAAATATTTATCGTCGATTTCCACCTCGACCTCCTCGGACTGGAGCGCGACCATCTCCCGGTACTGATTGACGTCCGCATGGCCCACTCCAACCTCCGGAGCACTCTGGCGGCGCTGGTACGAGACCCGGGTGAATCGGTGTTCGCCGTAGGCCCCCCCCTGCACCACCAGTTCGCGCGCGGCGGTGGCGCTCAGGTTCAAAAGGCGCACTACCGTTCGCTCGTCCTCTAACTTTTCCACCAGGGCGGCCACGTCGGGCGGCAGTCCCGGCCGCCGCCGCTGCCAGTCGAAGTAGCGCAGCCGCACCTGCAGCAGGCCGCCGTTGTACATGTACAGCGGGCCGCCCATCGTCAACTGGATCAGCCCCTCTGCGCTAACCGGATTGCGCACCTGCAGGTACCAGTCGCCGTAGGTCGCGGGATCCTGGGTATCGTCGCGCATGAAGGCCAGACGCTGGCGGACCTGAGCGTGGTTGTGGCGCAGGATCACCTCCGGATAGTCCGGGTACTCGCCCTCCAGGAAGGCGACCCAGGGCGCCTCGTGACCACCGCCGTGCTTGCTGAAAAAAGAGCGCACCTGCAGCCAGTCGCGGGCCTCGTGGTGGCGCTGTTTCTTCAGTCGCGCCATATCCTCGGCCGCCATGCTCATGCACCAGATATGGGTCATGTGGCCCGCTTCCATCGGGCTGAAACCCTCCCAGCCACGGTCGTTGTAAAAATGCGGCACGTGCAGGGTTGCACCCCTGATTTCGCCCTTTTCCATCAGCACGTCGACCTGGGAACGCGGCAGCTCCAGGTAGCCGCGGTCGCCGTAGAGCAGGACGGCATTTTCGGCCGCGCTTATGGACGCATCGCTCAGGTGGTACCAACCGCTGGGCCAGCTCCAGCCATAATTGCCCCCGTACCACTTGCCGTCCAGATATTCGCCGATCGCACCGGAGAGGCCGACGTTGTCCGGCAGGATGCCCTTGTTTGCGCGCGTGCGCTCGATCCAGGCCTCGAGGTATTCCCGGACCCACTCGCGGTACTTGTCCTCGCCGCTGCACATATAGGCGTTGGCCACCAGGCTGGTCGCCGCCAGATTGCAGGCCACGTCCCCGCGCCCCTGGCGCTCGTTCATGGCCTGGCCCATCTTCTCGGCCATGCCGGGCTTTTTGAGATCTTCGGTGGTATCGCAGCCGGGGATGTCCAGAAAAGGCAAAGGCCAGCCCTGCCAGAACTCGTAGCCGTAGACGCGTTTCGTTGCAAAGTTGCGAAAGGCCGGCCCCATGCTGCCGACGTGGGGACACTTGAGCAGCTTTTTCTCGGCATCGTAGTTTTGGACCTGCGGATCCTCGTTCAGGTAAAAACCGGCGAATTTGCGCGCCCGCTCCACGCTCCGGGCATTTTCCGGATCGGCCATGCACAGGGAATAAAAGAAGAGATAGCCCTCTCCCTGGTGCATCCAGTCGTATCCCTGTTCGTACTCCTTG
>CAXFTV010000650.1:0-2418 GCA_964005845.1 uncultured bacterium | reverse complement strand
GCCGGCCATCTAGCGGGAAGACGCTTTGGTTGCAGGTCGTCACCTGCTCTTTAAAGCAGGGGAAAGGGCGAATGACTATCCCTCTGGAGAAGGTGAGATCGTTCTGGTCATTGAAGACGACGAACTGGTGCAGAACACGCTGACAACGATGCTGGCCGAATTCGATTATTCGGTGCTGATAGCCGGTGATGGAGTGGAGGGGTTGGAAATCTTCAAGAGCCGGCGAGAAGACATCGATCTAGTTATACTCGATCTTTCGATGCCCAAGACATCCGGCCGGGAAGTGTTGGGAGAGCTGCTGGCGCTGAACCCCGATCTGAAGGTAATCATTGCCACTGGCTATGGATCTGAGGAGGTAGATCTCCCGGGCGCCAAAATGCTGCTCGAAAAACCTTTCCAGGTCGGTAGGCTGGTGCGCGCGCTGCGCCAATTGCTCGACGAGTAGTGCACTGGCCAGGAGTCTGGGTAAAACCCCATATGGGTCTAGCTCAGGTCCATGGAATACTGAGTAAATTCGCGCATGGCCGTCAATCGCTGAATTGCAGCAACCGCTTTGCGTTTCCCCCCATAATATTTCCTCGTTCCACTACGCTTAAGTCTGGCAACAGCTCATCGGCAATGCGGGTGAGCCGGCCGTAGCCTGGATGCCGCACGATCCAGGGGAAGTCGCTCGCCCACAGCAGGCGGTCGCTAGTGAAACTTTTTCGCGCCAGGCGTTCATGCCAGCCGGCCAGGTCGCGGTAGGGCCATTCCTCCTTGCTGAGGGCATACTGGCCCGAAAGGTGGATGTAGACGTTTTCGCAGTGTCCCAATCCCAGGGTGGAATAACCCGTCGGGGGAAAGTCCATGGCAACGTTGATGCGGGGGCGACCCCGCTCATCCCAACTTAAAGCGTTTGCACCAGGGCAGATCATCAGGTGATTGAAGACTACGCGGACCTGGGGAAATGCCTCTATGAGAAAGGGGATCAGGTGGGCGTCGGCAGCGCGGGGGTAGAGCCACAGGACATAGTCTTTTTCCGCTGCGTGGCGCCAGATCGGATAGGTCTTGAAGGCGCGTATATCTATGGGGGTAAAAGGGTCGAGGGGGCCGCCAATGTGGTGCAGGCGAAAGCCGATGATGTCGCCGCGCTCAGCCAGCCGATCCATGTGGTCCAGTTGTGAGGGGATATTGTCCGCTAACAAGCCGATGCCCAGAAAGCGGCCGGGATGGGCTTTTAGGCAGTATTGCAAATAGGCGTGGTGCTGCAGCTGGGCACCGCCTATTTGCACCAGCACGGCTCGATCTATGCCGTGCTGGTCCATCTCCCGTAGCAGCTTTTCGACCGGTTCTTCGCGTTCGGCGGGAAGCTGAGCCGAGGTCTGGCGCGGGAATTCGGCCGAGGCGCGTGCAAATACGTGGACGTGGGCGTCGATTCGCATCATCTTTCCCAGTAGAACAACCGCCGCCGTTCAGGGGTGTTTATGCGCTCGGCAATGGTGCTGAAGCGGTCGGTACTGGCGGCTTGCTGGTTCCATTTTTCATAAATCAAGATGATGGATTTTCTCGGCTTTGTGCTCTTGTTGAGCATGGCGGTGTGCCAGCCATAAGAGTTGAACATAATGGCAGTACCAGCCGGGGCGAGGAAGACTTTGTGTCCGGGCATGCTTTCGAGCCGGCCGTTGCGCGGATAGGGTCCCGCCCCGGGTTTGTGGCTGCGCGGCACGAACGCGAAAGCTCCCTGGTCGGGGCCCACATCCTCCACGTAGATCTGAACTTTGATGTGCAGAGCGTTGGAGTGAGGCACGTCAGGGTGCCAGCCCACGTAGGCGGATGGGGTGGGCGGCAACAGACGGACCTGGGGGGCCAGAAAGATCAGATTGTCGTCGGTGAAGTCCCGCAGCAGGCCGTAGTAGCTTGGGTGATCTACCAGATCGATAAAGATATCGTCTTCCTGCAAGGCATCTGGGATATCAAAAAAACCGGCTGGCCGGGTGCCATCCGCTATGCCTTCCAGCCAGGCTGGTTTGTGTGCCGCGGCACAGCGGTCAAAGGCGGCCTGAAGGCGTGCGATCTGATTTGCGGGAATGGCTTTTTCCAGTTCCAGATAGCCTTCGTCTTCCCACTGCTGGCGCTGTGCCGGGGTCGGACGGTTCATTTGTTTCCTCCACAGACAAAAGGTTTGAATGGCGAAAGCTGTAAGGGTCACACGCAGCCAGGAAATTGGCGTCCACGGATTAGAGGCCAGCCGTTGACGGGCTCGAGTCCGTCGAGGCAATCCAGTTGTTTTACGCGTTCGGTCTCTGCCGGCGTGCCGATATAGGGCGTCTCCGCTGCAACGTAGTGAATGGACCAGCCGCGGCGTCTCCGGGGCGTGGTATTGGGCCCACTGCAATGCAGTGTCAGGCTGTGGTGAAAGGTGGCGTCACCTGCTTTCAG
>CAXFTV010000649.1:0-7511 GCA_964005845.1 uncultured bacterium | reverse complement strand
TGCAGCGCCCCCATCTGCAGGCGGGGATTTTCCGGCGCCCTGCCGCCCGCTTTTTCGCCGGCGAGAACTGGTTCGAGTCATGCGCCCATAGTCGGGTGCGATCCCACAGGGGGAATGATATGCTCTTGGAAAATAAAGTCGCGCTCGTCACCGGAGGAGCCATGGGATTGGGAGAAGCCACGGCGATTCAGTACGCACGCCAGGGCGCCCGGGTAATCATTGCCGATGTCAACGAGCAGGCGCAGCAGACGGCGACGGCGATTCGGGCGGCGGGCGGCGAGGCCTGTTTCGTGCCCACCGATATCGCCTCTGCTGCCGCGGTGGAGCACCTGATGGGGTTGGTGCGGGAGGAGTTCGGCAGGCTGGATGTGCTGGTCAACTGCGCCGCCATTCTGCTCAGCCCGCACGTGCGCGTGGACCAGTTCGAGGAAGCGGCCTGGGACCGGGTCTTGGAGATCAACCTGAAAGGCACCTTCCTGTGCGTCAAGCACGCCGTCCCTTTGATGGAAGAAAAGGGCGGGATCATTTTTTGCGTCGCCTCGGGAGCCGGTATTTCCGGGGCCAGTTCATCGGTGGCCTACAGCGCCAGCAAGGGGGGGGTGCAGGGTCTGGTCTTCACCTTGCGGCACCAGCTCGAGGCCCTGAATATCCGGGTCCACGTCTTCCTGCCGCCCAATATGGGAACTCCGATGCGGGTCGGGGCGGTTGGTGAGGTGGCGGAAAGAGAGGGCCGCTCCCGCGCTGCAGCTGAGGCGGCCGAGCGGGCGAGCCTGCCCGCTCCCGACGATACTGCGGCGCTCCTGGCCGAACTGGCTTCGGAGGCCGGGGAGCGCTATAGAGATCAGATGACGCTGGCGGCCTCCGAGTTTGGCATCGCTTAGCTTCCGGCTCCATCCGGACCCCGCGGATTTTTGTGCCCAGGGGGCGGTCTTGCCGGATGCGCCCCGCGACCAGTTGCCGCGCCGGCCATGCGGGCTGGCCAAAGTAAAAGCCACATTCTACTGCGTCTTCTCAGCCAGTGCTGGGACCCGGAGGCCCTCGTCTACTTTTTCGCGTTTCTGGCCCGGGTATTCAGGTAGAGTTGGCGCAGGCGCGCCGCGTCCGTGGGGTGGTATTGCAGGGCCTGCTGCAGGATCTTCTCGGCATTGCGCTCGTCTCCCTCCTGAAGAAAAAACTGAATCAATTCGATATAGACTTCGCGCTGTTGGGGACGCGCCGCCAGCGAGCGTCGATAGGCGTTCAGAGCGGCATCCCGGTCGCCCATGGCGAGGTGGGCGTGGGCCAGGTTGAGCCAGACCCGGTGACGCCGGGGATTGGCTCGTCCCACGCGCGCGAAAATTTGCGCCGCCGCCCTCATATCGCCCTGCACGCCTTCCAGTGCCCCCAGGTTGAGCCAGGCCTGCCAGTAGGTGGAATCCAGGGCTACAGAGCGGCTGAATTCGCGCCGCGCCAGCTCGGAGCGGCCGGCCCGGGCCAGCGCATTGCCCAGATTGTAGTGGATGGCGGCGTTGCCCGACATGTCCATGGGAGGGAGCTGGAAGTTCGTCGGGATGGCGCTGAGGATGCAGATGCCCAGTCCCAGTCCAGCGCTTTTGAAGTGGTGCTGGCGCAGGCCGGTGTAGAGCCAGTGGCCCCCGTGTGCGGCAAAGAGGGCAATGAGGGGCAGGAGGGGGGCGCGATAGCGGGCGGTGACAAAGAAGGCAATGATGCAAAGCCCATAGACCGCAACGAAGAGAAGGGGTGGGGAAAGGCCCTGTTGACGCGCCGCCAGCAGCATACCCAGCAGGGCCAGGGGCGCCAGCACCCCGAAGGGAAAGGCCACCCCGGCCTTCCATAAGGTAAGCGAGAGCGGCGTGGAGTAGTTGCGCCAGAAGTAGATGTCCTGGTTGCGGCCTATTTCGTCGCCGTGCCAGAACAGGAAAAACTTGCGTCCCAGCAGTCGCAGCCAGTCGAAGGGCTGGGTGCGGATGTATTCCCAGGAGCGGGCAAAGTAGAAGCGCGACTTGCGGGAGGGTTTCTGGATGCCGGCCTGGTAGGGCATATCGATCAACTCGTCCCACTCCCAGCCAGGCCGCAGGTTCAGGGTGCGATCGTAGTCGGGGTTGTTGCCGATGTAGAAATTGATGCCGCCGTTGTGGGAGATTAAAACCGCGTCGTTGCCGATGGTGAAGTTGCGCAGGGTCACCGGCGCGATCACCAGCACCGCGCCCAGCAGAAAAATTGCGGCGCGGCCCCGGCCGCCGCTTCCCCGGCGCCAGCAGAGCCACAGTGCGGCGGCCAGGACAAAGCCCAGGACCGTGGGCACTGCCAGAGCGGCCAGCCCGAAGAGCAGACCGGCGGCCAGGAAGGTGCGGCGGCAGTGATGCCGCAGGGCGCGCAGCAGCAGTACCAGTCCCGCCAGATCCAGAAAAGTGGCCAGCGACGCGGGCAGGAGTTCGCCGTCAAAGAAAATGAGGGTGCCGCAGAGCGCTGCCCCCAGCGCGGCGCCAGCGCCCACCGCAGGACGGAACAGATGGCTTCCCAGCACGTAGAGCAGGACGCAGCTCAGGGCCCCGAGCAGGGTCTGGACAAAGCGAACGGCGTAGAAAAAGGATTGGGGGAAGAAGGTTTTGAGCAGCCCGAGAAAGTAAGGATAGAGGGGCGGTTGCCAGAAGGGCCCTTCCCCATATCCAGGCCAGTTGCCCGCTGCCAGTCTGGCGGCGTGTTCAGCATAGGTCAACGAATCTACTGCCGGGTGGGCAAAGAGGGGGCTGGCGTCGAGCTGCAGCACGTGGAAGAGGCGCAGCACCAGGGCCAGCAGAAAAACCGCCCAGGGAATATAGCGGCCAGAGCGCTCCACTAGACCTCGTCTGGGGAAAAGTATTGCAGCGGTCCCATCTCCGGCGCTCGGGCGACTTCCAGGAGCTGGGCCGGACTGGCGGCGCCGCTGGAAACGGTGCTGATGCGGTCGTCGCCGAGGACGTAGCGGAAGGCCTTTTGCGGCAGGGTGCCGCTTTCCGGGCCCAGTCTCTCGATCAGGGCCGCGACTCTCTGGGCTTCGCCTTCACCTTCTTGTTTGCGGATATTCTCCAGCGCTTGCTGCTGTTCGGGGCCTTCGACAAAGAGGCGTCCGGCCAGCACAGTAGCCGCAACAATGCCCATATTCTTTGCTGCTGCAGCCGGCACGACTTCTTTGAGTGCCCGCTGCGAGGCCGGGTGGTAGTCGTGGTAAAAGAGCATGGTGTCGAATTCGCCGGTGGCGGCCAGGCGGGCCAGCAGCGGAATGGCGCGGCCGGTTATGCCAATTATGTCGCACAGGCCCTGTTTCTGCGCCGCGCGCAGCCCCTCTAGAGTACCCCCCGGCTCGGTGATGCGCTCCCAGCCGGCGAGGTTGACCTCATGGATCTGGGCGCCAAAGAGTTTGGGTAGGCCGAGCCGCTTGAGGCTGCGCTCCAGGCTCCACAGCACGGAATCGCGGCGATAATCGAAATCCGGTGGATCAAATCCCACCTTGGTGGACAGGTAAAAGGGCTGCTTCTGACCTTTCAGGGCATGGCCAAGCAACACTTCGCTATTGCCGTACAGCGGCGCCGTGTCGATGTAGTTGATGCCCAGTTCAAAAGCGCCGTGGACGATGGCGCGGGCATTGTCCACGGCGCCTTCCGGATCGTCCCCGGCCAGGTAGGCGCCGCCCAGACTGACGGCACTTATTTGGGCGCCGGTGCGCCCCAGCGTGCGGTACTGCATGTGCTGATCTCCCCTCGGGTTCTGGGTGTAATTGATGCACTTCTTTGAAATGGCGTCACCCTTAGCCTATATTTCTGCCTGTAATTTTACCTCAAATTGGAAGGAATGCCATGAATCTGGTCGCAACCGACTGGCGCACCCTGTCCGCGGCGGCACAAATTCGCCATCTCGAAGTCGAAGGTTATGTAGTACTGCCCGATGCGCTGGGGCGCGATGCCCTGGAAGAGCTGCGGCGCGAAACCCGGCAACTGCCTACCCAGACCAGCACCTACCACGAGCTCCAGGGCAGTGCCACGGTCGAACCTCAGTGGCAGGGGGAGGCTATGGGCGAACTCATCGCCAATCCGCCGGTGATAAAATTTCTCCAGCGCGTCCTCGGCCCCGAGCTCATTTTTTTCAACGGCAGTTACCGCTACTACGAGCCGGGCGCCATCGGCGTAGTTCTGCACACCGACGGCTATCCCTACGGTGCCAGCATCGGCGGTTATATCTGGACTTCGCCGGTGTCCCTGCGGGTGTCTTATTATCTCGACGACCTCGACGAAGAGACGGGCCCCTTTCGGATTTTGCCCCGTTCCCATATCTGCCTGCATCCCGATGCCCGGGCCTATGTGCGCTACGAATCCCATCCCGAAGAAGTCGCACTGCCGGTGCGGGCGGGCGATGCCGTGCTCTTCGGTCCGCGGGTTTTTCACGGAGCGCATCCGCACAGGGGACAAAAGGGGCTGCGCCGGGTGCTGCTCTATTCCTACCGACCGGCCTGGGCCTCGCCGGTCCAGCCGGTGGAGGAGTGGCCTCCGGAGGATTTGGAAAAAGCGCCGCCAAGTGCGCGTCCCTTTCTCGCCCCGCTCAACACCAAAGGATGGCAGTGGGATCTGGACCACCGGCCTGAAGATATGCTGCGCTCCGGCAGCGGGGCCAATCCCAGTCGCTGGGGCGAGGGAGACTAGGGCGCGGCGAAATTTTCGCCGCTGTTCTCGCTGTGCGGGCATAAGGGTATAGTCGCGATATAGTCGCCCGACGGTCTTGCCGGCTGCACTAGCGAGGCTTATATTATTCAATAATATAAAGAAAAAAAGCAACACATCTTTTCCAGGACTCGGGAAACCGACAGTAAACTCGATCGCGTGGTGGGTGTAGCTCAGCTGGTTAGAGCACCTGGTTGTGGCCCAGGAGGCCGCGGGTTCAAGTCCCGTCATCCACCCCATATTTTTCGCAGATGGCCTTCTGCAGC
Source organism: uncultured bacterium (assembly GCA_964005845.1). GTDB lineage: Bacteria > Latescibacterota > UBA2968 > UBA8231 > UBA8231 > CAXFTV01. Next base: position 2,551 of record CAXFTV010000649.1, on the reverse strand, counting down.
ATTCCTTTGCCGCGGCAGGCCATTTTCTTGGGGATTTTTCCAGCCCATGGAAAACTATCCGTCCATCGTTTCCCGCGCCGCTCTGGTCGCCATCCGCCAGCGCCTGCGCCAGCGAGACCAGACAGTCGTTTTTACCAACGGCTGTTTTGATTTGCTGCACCGTGGCCACGTCGAGTATTTGCGCGAGGCACGCCAGCTCGGCGATGTGCTGATTGTCGGACTCAATAGCGATGCCAGCGTACGGGCTCTCAAAGGCCCGGAGCGTCCCCTCGTGGTCCAGGAAGACCGGGCGGTGCTGCTGGCCGAACTGCGCTCGGTTACCTATGTGTGCATTTTCGACGAACCCAGTGTCGAAAACCTGGTGGGGGAGCTGGTGCCAGACATTCTGGTCAAGGGGGGCGACTATGAGCCCGAGGAAATTGTCGGCCACGAAATCGTCACCGGGGCCGGTGGTCAGGTCAGGGCTCTGTCCCTGCTGCCGCAGTCTTCGACCAGTTTCTTGGTCGACAGGATCAAGGGAAGGGAAAAATGAGCCGGGACGCCGATCGGAACGCCGCCGCAGAACGGGCGGCTGAACTTTTTTGCCAGGCTGGGGCCGGCCGTGCCTGGTTTGTTTTTCACGCCCGCCCCCGCTGCGAAAAGAAAGTCGCCAGGGCCTGTCTGGATTTGCAGATTCATCACTACCTGCCGCTGCACAAAAGCGTCGGCCGCAAGCGCAAACGGCGCTACAGCTTCGAGGTACCGCTTTTTCCGGGGTATTTGTTCGGCTGTTGCGACGCGCAGGAGCGCCTCGACCTGGTGCACAGTGGTTACCTGGTGCGCAGCATCGAAGTAACCGATCAGCAGCGCCTGCTGGACGAACTGCACAATATCTACCTGGCCAGCTGCGGCGAGGTGGAACTGGCCAGCTATCCGCAGCTCAAGCGCGGCCGGCTGGTACAGGTGCGGCGCGGTCCCCTGGCCGGGGTCAAGGGCAGGATTTCCAAGCGCAAAGAAGATTTTCGCCTGGTGCTCAATGTCTCCATCCTGGGCACGGCCGTGGCCGCGGAACTCGATATGGAAAATGTAGAGGCCATTTGAAGCGCTGCCCACTAGCTTGTGGGAAACCTCTGCCGGTCGCCGTGTTTTGGGCGCAGTGAGAGTCTTGGGGCGGCTGCTAAGATACGCTCTGGAAAAACTTCTATACTTGCTATTTTTTGACAGCATTCGTATACTGAGGGCGTTTGTGTATTCGTCCCTTTGCCGCGGCAAAATTTATGGCTAGATATTTCTATTTCCTCTCCTTTTTTACCCTGCTTAGCTGCACTGCGGGATCTGCCGCCGAAAATCTCACAAAGGTGCTGGAACTCCCCGGGGTCTGGGCCGGCAAGGCCGCCTGGGCCGACTACGACAACGACGGCTACCTCGACCTGGCCATGATTGGCGAGGTCGGCGAAGAAGGCGTCTGCCGCCGCGTCGCCCGGCTCTTTAAAAACAGCGGTGCCTCGGGTGGCGGCGTGCTGGATCCGGAAGCGGCTCAGGAACTCACCGGCGTCTACTATGGCGATCTGGCCTGGGCCGACTACAACGGCGACGGTTACCTCGATCTGGCCATTGGCGGCTGGGACGAAAACGGCGACGAGACCCTCAAACTTTATGCCAACGACGGCCTGGGCAATCTCAGTCTCGACCAGGAAGAAATAGCCATAATCGGCACCTCAGGTCTGGAGGGAGTGCGCTACGCCAGCCTGGCCTGGGCCGACTACGACGGCGACAGCGATCCCGACCTGGTCGTTGCCGGCATGGGCACTATGGGCGTTTCCCTGACTCAGCTCTACCGCAACGACGACGGCGAACTCGTGCTGGACCAAGCCAACAGCGAAGCCGTGCTGAATTTTCACAACGGCGATCTGGCCTGGGCCGACTACGACAACGACGGCGATCCCGATCTGTCCATCTCCGGCGACAATGTCTCCTCTTCGGGGGGGCTCTACGCCGTGACCGAGTTTTATCTGAACGATCCGATCGGCACTCTGGATCGGGATGCCTCCATCGAGCTTGTCAATCCGCTGACCAGAGCGCCCCTCAAGCTGAAAGGCGGCGCGCTGGCCTGGGCCGACTACGACGACGACGGCAATCTCGATCTGGCGGTATCGGGGCGCAATTACTACTGGGAAGTAGAGTTCGTAGTCTTTCAGAACAAACCCACCGGTTTGCTGACCGGGATCGATATGAATACCCAGTTCGCCGGTTCCACCAACAATTTCGTCGCCGGCGATCTGGCCTGGGTCGATTACGACAACGACGGCGATCCCGATCTGGTGAGCGACGGCGTGCCCAATCCCCGGAGTGCGGGCATTTTGCAGCGCTCCGACTACCTGTCCGTCGTCTACGAAAACGAAGAGGGGAAATTTTCCACCACCGAAACGCTGGACCACGCGCTGGCCGGTGGCTCGGTGGTGTGGGGCGATTACGACCGGGACGGCCGCATCGATCTGCTGAGCAGCGGCGTCAATCTGGAGGGCCAGCGCCGCGCTGTTCTCTACCACAACGAAGTGCTGGAGGTCAATGC
>CAXFTV010000648.1:0-15389 GCA_964005845.1 uncultured bacterium | reverse complement strand
CGAATTTCCATTTTTGCTCTTCCCGTAGCGGTTTTTCCCGGCGCTGCAGAGGTACGGTAGACTGCAGTTGCTTCCGCAGCCAGGATTCAGGCATCTCTGAGAATAGTCTGTATTGATCAAAATGGCGTAGGCGAACACAACACAGCGACAGCGAAAATTTGCCCGGTGCCTAAGGCACATATAAAAACATCATAAAAAATATCTATTATAACATTTCTATATGTTTATAACATATAGAAATGGTGAAGTCGTAGCAAGAATTCCGTGAAATTTAGCAACTGGAGTTGAAAATGGCTTGGTGGCAAGAGGATATTCAGGCCATTCTATTCGGACCTGAGGTCATCCGAGAAAAGGTGGAAGTTCTCGCTCGACAGATATCTGCGGACTACTGCACCAGTGCCGAGCCGTTGGTGCTCGTAGGTATTTTGAAAGGTTCGCTTTTTTTTCTGGCAGATCTCGCCAGGGCGCTATCCATCCCGCTGGAGATCGAAGTGATGTCGCTCTCCAGTTACGGCGCCGCCACCCGCAGTTCCGGGGCGGTGCAATTGCTCAAGGATCTGGATGCCGACATTGCCGATCGCCGCGTCCTAATCGTCGAAGATATCGTCGATACTGGTTTGACATTGAGCTATCTGCTGCGCAATCTAAGGGCGAGAAAACCGCGCAGTCTCGAGGTCTGCACTCTCCTGGACAAGCCGGCCCGTCGCAGCGTGGATATCCCGATTTCCTATTCGGGTTTTGCAGTGGCGGACGAATTTGTAGTTGGCTACGGCCTGGATTGGGATCAGCGCTATCGCAATCTCCCCTTTATCGGCGTCCTCAAGCCCGAGTGTTATAATCCAGAGGCGGCCGAGAGATAAGTTTTACGATGTCTCTGTGAACGCGATGGCGAGCTGCTTTTTTCCTGCTTTTGGGAAATGCGCACTGGCGGTTTTTTCGCTGTGGGATGCAGGAGGCCGATATTGACCAGTGGCATCATTAAAGTGTTATTAAAATGGACCTATCTCGGGCCGAGCATTGAGCCGGTTGCCGAAAACCTGTGTTGAAACCCGAAAGAGAAAGGCTGGTTATATGGAACCCAGAATCAGCGTGCGGAACGGCAAGGTTTCGGATCAAACCAAGGAGCACATCGTCAAAGTCTGCGCCAAGTTAGATCGGTTTTGCGACCGGGTCATAGACTTCGAGGTCGTAGTGGGAGGACATAAAAAGGGCAAGGAAGTCGAATTCATCCTCAAAGTGCCCCATCAGACTCTGACAGCCTCCTGCGTGGGTGAAAACCTGTACAGGGGGGTTGATGAGGTCGGGAAGCGCCTAGAGACACAGTTGAAAAAATATCGCGACAAGCAAATCGAGTACCGCTCATGAATGTCGGCATTCCCAGAGAAACTTTTCCCGGAGAACGGCGGGTCGCTCTCGTGCCCGAAGCCCTGTCCCCCCTGGTCGACAGGGGTATCGAGATACGAGTCGAAGCCGGCGCCGGGGAGGACGCCGGCTTTGCGGATCGGGACTACGAGGCAAGGGGTGCCCAGATCGTTGCCGCGCGCGCCGAGGTTTTTGCCGCCGATACCATTCTGCAGGTGCGCACTCTCGGTGCCAATCCGGCCGCCGGCCGTGCCGATCTCGAGCTGCTGCGCGCCGATCAGGTGCTGATCGGTTTTGCCGAACCGCTCACGGCGCTGGAGCAGATGCGGGAGTTGGCCGCGTGCGGGGTGAGTCTCCTGGCCATGGAGCTGTTGCCGCGCATAACCCGGGCCCAGAGTATGGACGTTCTCTCATCTATGGCCACTATTGCCGGCTACAAGGCAGTTTTGCTGGCCGCCGATCGGCTTCCCCGAATATTCCCGCTGCTGATGACGGCTGCCGGCACCTTAACTCCGGCCCGGGTGCTGGTCGTTGGGGCCGGAGTGGCCGGTTTGCAGGCGATTGCCACGGCCCGGCGCCTGGGGGCGGTGGTGGAAGCCTATGATCTGCGCCCTGCGGTAAGAGAGCAGGTAGAAAGTCTGGGGGCCCGGTTTGTGGAATTGGACCTGGATGCGGCCGGGGCCGAGGATGCCGGGGGCTACGCCACCGACCAGGACGATGATTTTTATCGTCGTCAGCAAGAGGCTATGGGCCAGGTAGTGGCGGCCTTCGACGTGGTCATCACCACGGCTGCAGTTCCAGGTAAAAAGGCCCCCGTACTGATTAGTAGAGAAATGGTGAGCGGCATGGAAGCCGGTGCGATCATCATCGATCTGGCGGCGGAGCGCGGTGGTAATTGCGAACTCACCCGACCGGGCGAAACCGTGGTGGAAGGTGGCGTCCAGATTGTCGGGCCGCTCAATTTGCCGGCCGCGGTGCCCCACCATGCCAGTCAGATGTACGCCCACAATATTTCAAGTTTTCTGAAGCACCTGGCTCCGGAAGATGCGCTAATGCTCGATTCGGAAGATGAAATTACCAGTGCCACTCTGGTGCTGCACCAGGGCCAGATCGTTCACCCACTGGTGCTCGAAAACGACATTTCTGCCGCCGCGGCGGCAGAGTGAGGAGAAGCTATGGATATCCTGGTGGTAGCACTGACGATTTTTGCCCTTGCGGTATTTGTGGGATTCGAGATCATCAGCAAAATTCCTCCGACGCTGCACACTCCGCTCATGTCGGGGTCGAACGCCATTTCTGGCATCACCCTGATCGGCGCCCTGCTCGCGGCCGGTTCGCGGTACAGCGAATTAACCACCTGGTTGGGATTTGCAGCGGTGGTTTTTGCCACCATCAACGTGGTCGGCGGTTTTCTGGTCACGCATCGCATGCTCGGGATGTTCAAAAGGCGAGGTTGAGCTATGAGCAGCGCACTGGTCAATCTGATCTACATGATCTCCTCGGTCCTTTTTATCCTGGGACTCAAGGGGTTGACGCACCCGCGCACTGCCGTGCGCGGCAATTTGCTGGGGGGATTGGGAATGCTGCTGGCCGTGGTGGTCACCCTGGTGGACCAGCGGATTATCAGCTTCGAAATGATCCTGGCCGGGCTGGTGCTCGGGGCGTTGATCGGACTGGTGCTGGCGCTCAAGATCCAGATGACTGCCATGCCCCAGCTGGTGGCTCTGTTCAACGGTTTTGGCGGTGGGGCTTCGATTATGGTCGCCGGTGCCGCCCTGGCTGAGAGTGCGCTCCTCGACGGCGGCGGGGTTTCGCTGCAGCTGCTGGTGGCCACGGCCGCCTCGGGCATTATCGGGGCCCTCACCTTCTGGGGCAGCCTGCTGGCTTTTGCCAAGCTGCAGGAACTGCTTTCCGGCCGTCCCCTGTCCTTTCCCGGAAGTAATCTGGTCAATATCCTGTTGACGTTGGCGAGTCTGGTCCTGGGTGCGTGGGCCGTGCTCGAACCCGGATCTATCGAGTTGTTCTGGATCATGGTTGGGGTCGCGTCGCTGCTGGGCGTTTTACTGGTGGTGGCCGTTGGCGGAGCGGATATGCCGGTGGTCGTAGCTTTTCTGAACTCCTGCTCGGGGCTGGCGGCGGCAGCTACCGGATTTGTGCTGACCAACAACGTCCTGATCATTGCCGGTTCTCTGGTGGGAGCCTCGGGACTCATTCTCACCCAGATTATGTGTCGCGCCATGAACCGGTCGCTGGCCAATGTGTTCTTCGGCGGTGTGGGAGCGGCGGCGGTGGAGGATGAGGGCGATGCGATCTACGCGGGCAAGGTCAAGGCCACCTCGGCCGAGGAGCTGGCCATGCTCTTCGAAACTTCCCGCCGGGTGGTCGTGGTGCCGGGATACGGCATGGCAGTGGCCCAGGCGCAGCACGCGGTGCGCGATCTGGCCAACTTGCTCGAAGCGCGCGGCGTCGAGGTGGAGTTCGCCATCCACCCGGTGGCCGGGCGCATGCCCGGCCACATGAATGTGCTGCTGGCCGAGGCCGAGGTGCCCTACGAACAGCTCAGCGAAATGGAGCGCGTCAATCCCACCTTTGAACAGACCGACGTGGTCTTGGTCATCGGCGCCAACGACGTGGTCAATCCCCTGGCCCGGGAGGATTCCTCCAGCCCTATCGCCGGCATGCCAATCCTGGACGTGGACAAAGCGCACACCGTCGTGGTGATCAAGCGCAGCCTCAGCCCGGGGTTCGCGGGCATTGCCAATCCGCTCTTTGCCGCCGACAATGTGCTGATGTATTTCGCCAGTGCCAAAGAGGCGGTCCTCGACCTGGTGACGGCCCTGAAGGAGAGCTGAGTTTCCCGCTTATGCTTCTACCGGACTGGAGCAGGGGCCCTATTGGGCGGGAGGTGCGCGCCGGAGTGGCCACCTTTGCGACCATGGCCTATATCATCGTGGTCAATCCCCACATCCTGGCTGCCGCCGGCATGCCCCAGGACGGGGTGATGGCAGCTACCTGTCTGGCGGCGGCTCTGGGCTGCTTCCTGATGGGCGTTCTGACGAATTACCCCTTTGCCCTGGCTCCGGGCATGGGCCTCAACGCCTTTTTCGCCTATACCGTGGTCGTGGGCATGGGCCTCTCCTGGCAGGGTGCTCTGGCCGCGGTCTTCATCTCTGGTGCGTGCTTCTTTGTGCTGACTCTATTGCGCGCGCGCGAGGCCATAGTCAACGCCATTCCCGCGAACTTGAAGGCTTCGATCAGTGTGGGCATCGGCTTTTTCATCGCGCTGATCGGCTTGAAGAATGCGGGCATCATTGTGTTCGACCCCGGTACGGGGAGTCTGGGGATGGTGCGGGCGGAACTCTTGCCCGCCGGCGCTTCTCTATACAGCGTGTATCTGGCCCTTTTCGGTCTGGCCCTCACCGGGACTCTGGTGGTCAGGAAGGTCACCGGCGCGCTGCTGTGGGGCATTCTGGGAACCTTTCTGGCCGCCGTTCCCCTGGGCCTGGTGCAGGTGGACGAGCTGGCTTTTGTCGCCCTGCCCTCCGGTCTTGGCAAGACCTTTATGGCGCTGGATTTCGGAGTCCTGTTCGACTACGGGTTGCTGACGGTGATCTTCACCTTTCTCTTCGTAGATCTCTTCGATACCGCCGGCACCCTGGTGGGGCTTGCGAGCAAAACCGGAATGCTGGATCAGCAGGGTCATCTGCCCCGGGCCAGGCGGGCCCTGATGGCCGACTCGGTTGCGACCATGGCCGGCGCGACTCTGGGAACCAGTACCACTACTACCTACATTGAAAGTGCGGCCGGGGTGGCCGAGGGCGGGCGCACCGGACTGACTGCGATCACTACCGGGTTGCTGTTTTTGCTGGCCCTGTTCTTCTTCCCCCTGGTGCAACACATTCCGTCGGCCGCCACGGCCCCGGTGCTGGTAATCGTGGGAATTTTCATGATGGAGCCGGTCACCCGCATCGATTTCGGCAATTTCCTGGAGGCCATTCCGGCCTTTGCGACCATTGCCATAATGCCCCTGGCATTCAGTATCGCCGACGGCATTGTCGCCGGCATTCTTGCCCATACTTTCCTGCGGGCCGCCAGTGGCCGCTGGCGTGAAATCGGTTTTGCCCTATGGCTTTTGAGCGCTCTGTTCATGCTGCGATTTTTACTTCTCTGATGTTTGAAAACCGCTGGCCACCGCATTTTTGTAATCACCTGGAATTTTCAGACAGGTGCAAAAAATCGTTTGATAATGTAGTGGCGGCGGGTTATTATTAGACCCGGTGATTGCATTCTTCCATCCCACCCTTTAAGGGAGCGCGATCATGAATACCGCAGAGGACATATGGTTGGAGATAAAAGTGGGGATATCGTCAGTGTGCTGCTGCAATTACCAGTACCTCGTTGCAGTTAATGGGCAAAAGATAAAGGATGCTTGTCCACCGATTTAATTGAGGAGATATAGAGATTGGCAAAATGGTGCTGTGTGGTATTGTGGCCCTTCTTCCTTGGCTTGGCCTTCGTCTCCGTCGAGGCAGCCGAGCGGGTCGAGTTTGTGGAGTCGCCCTTTCGCTCTCTGAGTAAGACCCGGCAACTGCTCGACGCGGCGGATTTGCGAATTCTCTTGCCGCTGGGCTACGCGCAGCAACCGGGTTTGCGCGGCCGCATGAGCGATCGCCCGGGGGTAGTAGAGCACCGGAGTTACGTTGGGGAAGAGGGCGTTGTCGCAGTGGAAATAGCTATTGTTGCGGGCGTGGCGGGGGGTTATGAATTTGCCCTGTGCGACGGAGGGGGGGTGGCCAGCAAGACTTTTAAACGGGTCGTCCAGAGCTTCGAAAAGATGGTGCGCGAGAACGAGAGCCGGAGGACTCGGGAGCCAGAACTGGGTCACGAGATGTACCAGCTGGGCCACATCGAGGCCGACCGGGCTCTGGCCTTGCTCAAGGCCCTGGGCTACAATACTGTGGAGTTTGCCGCCTCGAGTGCCAAGAAGGGGGGCAGTCCCTCTCTGGATCTGGTTAAAGGCAAGGGCGAAAATCTGCCCCTTATCATCCGGGTGGCGAATGCCTCCAAGACCAGTTTGTTGCAGGCGGATGCCTCGGGTGCTAAATCAAGCAGCAGGACTAGCTCCACATCAAAAAAAGGTGTTCAGGGAGCGCCGCAACTGGGTGGCTCACATCTGCACAGCGCCACCACCGGGGCACCGGAGGAACGGCTTTTACTGGTCTACGACCGCAGCGATCTGGAAGCCCTGGAAAAACTGGTGAATTTGCTGCAGACCCACATCGACATACCGGCACAGCAGATCGTCATCGAGGCCCTGGTCATTGAAGTCAATACCACTCAACTGCATTCCCTGGGGGTGGAGTTAAGTGCTTCCAAGGACCATGCCAGGGGGGCTTTTTCCTCTCCGAACGAAACCGGTACGCCATTTTCTACCTTCCTGTTTTCACGTGAATCCTTTGCCGATTTTATCGCCTTCAAGGGAAGCCTGGAAGCCCTGGCCGAGACCGGTGATGCCGAGATTCTTTCCAGCCCTTCGGTCCTGGTGCTCAACGATCGCCAGGCCCGCATCCAGGTGGGCCGCCAGATTCCCATTGTGCGTTCCACCGCCACTACCTCGACCATATCCAAGGGGATTGAGTACTTCCCAATCGGTATCGTGTTGAATCTGCGGCCGCGGATCAATCGCGAAAACACCGAAGTGACCTTGCAGATCGAGACCATCATCAGCTCGATCTCGACCGAGTCGGCCGCCAAACTTGAAGCCGGGGTATCGGAGGCGGTGGAATTCGCCCCGATTGTCGACAATCGGTTGGTAGAGACCTATGTGCGGGTAGCCGATGGCACCCCCTTTATCATCGGCGGCTTGTTGTCGACCGAAGAATTGGAAAGCAAAGCGGGGATTCCGCTGGTTTCCAGGATTCCCATCCTGGGCCACCTGTTTTCGCGTCAGCGCATCGAAAAGATCCAGCGCGAGGTGATCGTGGTCATCACGCCGCACATCGTGCCGCTGGAGGACAACAGCTTCAGTTATCTCATTCCCAGAGATGCCGATATTTTCAACCGCTTCGACTACCAGCTCTTCCGCAACGCCTACCGGCTGCGCGACGACGATATATGGGATCTCAAGTTCGTGCGCGAGAGCCCGGTGCTGCTAGCGCTGTTGGAGCAGGTCGAGAAAAGCGTCGGCGAGGATGTGTTGCTGCAGCGCAAAGAGCCCATCGAGCGGCTGTTGAGAGGTCAGATTCCGGGTGAGGAAGTACTGATTCGCCGCATGCTCTACGAGGTTGTCGGCAAGCTGGATTTTTCCCGCGAAATCGATCTGGAGAAAGTATTTGTATTCACTCCGCCCAAAGGGGAGCACAAAGCCCAGCTCTACAGCGATGACCTGGTCTTGAGCGCGGCTCTGGAACCTGCTATGGAAGAAGCGGAGCGGACTCTGATGCTGAGTTATGACGCGCAACCTATTCCCAAGCCGGGACATGCTTTCAGTTTGCCGCTGGCCATGGTAAAAGATACCACTGTGGCAGTGGCGGAGCAGAAGACTCTGGTGTGGGACATGAACGTCTACGATGCGGATCAACAGCCGCGACAGTGGGCCATCGTACTGGCCAACGAGGACGATGTGGAACGGCTGCGTCGGGTGCTGATTCTCAAGTACGTCCTCGACCTCAACAAGAACCTGCCGCAGACTCTGCAGGGGTTCCATCCGGGAGTGCAGATCCTCTTTCCCACCCGCGAGGATATGCGCACCCGCTACCACCCGATCGATCGCGATGTCGCCCGGCTGTTTTACGAAACGCAGTTTCCCTACCAGATTTCAGAGCGCAAATTCAACCGGGCGGTGCACGAGATCGAGGATCTTCTGGGGGTGAAGATCAGGTCACTTGGAGGCAATGGCCAATGAAAGCGATCGAGATATATTTTTTCGCGTGTGTTGTGCTGGCACTGAGCGCCTGTTCAGAGCCGGGCAAAGAGATTACCCGCTCCACCGGAGACGGGAAGTTCGAGGTGACCCTGAAGGCGGCGCAGAACTGGATCTATCCGGGCCACTCGCTGCTCGTTCAGGTCCGCATACAGAGCTTGACCGGACCGGTGCAGGGGCAGGTCGATGAGGAGATAAAGTTCGTGGCCAACAACGGTCAGATCTCGCCCTCCACCCTGTTCGTGAGCCTGGCTGGACCCGACGATGAGGGCAGGGGTGCCGCAGAGGTCTTTACGGGCTGGATCACCTTCGAGGCCAATGACCCATTGGCTATTGACTCGCGCACTGGGAACAGTTCGGGGATCGGCACCGAGCACCAGGGCGAGGTCCACGCTTTCTTCAGGGATGTCCTCACTACCCTGAAAATTCGCATCGCCGCACCGCCCGAATCGCTCTAGTCACCCGATAAAAATCGCCTCGTCCGGCCAGTCCGCACGCAGCACGCCCCGGTCCATGTTGACCATGGGCAGGTAGTTGTGTTCGCGGCGAATCGAGCCCAGAAGGCGGATGGTGTGCAACTCGATGATCGCGTCTTCGCCGTGATTTTTTTTGAGCGCGGGGATGATCTTCCCCTGCAGGCTGTCCACCACGTCGTTGTCGGATTCTCCTTCAACCACCAGAACCAGAGCGATGTGGCCATCGGTTTCGGCGATGTAGCTATCGCGGATCAATTTGCTGAAGATGCTGGCGACCTTCGGTTCGTTGGGTATCATCTGGGCGAGTTGGGCGCGGGTGATGCCGAGTTTGAACTTGATGGTGACCATGTGCTGGGTGTTGAAGCGGGCCGTGCCCTGGGCCTGCATCTCCACGGCGGTGTAGTACGAAAGAATGCCCTCCTGCTCGAGGCGGGCGCGCTTGCGGCTGACGGTGCGCACCGGCACGCCGGTCAGGGCGCTGACCCGATTGTCCGAATAGCGCGGGTTGCGAATCAGGGCGCAAATGATCTGACGCTCTTGCTGGTCGAGGTTTCGCATGACCTAAATCCTATAAAAAATTGTTATAAAGTGTAAATTTAGGTCATTTTTTCTGTTTGTAAAGGTTAATATTGTGTTTAGGGCTAAAAAAAATGTCGGTTTTTTGATTGACAAAGCGGCTGCGTTACCTATATTATACAGTTCGCCTTTGGGCACTTGATCCGCTGGAGCGGCGGATCATTTTTATTTATACCGAGAAAGGCCGCTTTATGAAATACCCTGGCTACCCCCCCAAACAGGGTCTGTACAATCCGCGCCATGAGCACGAGGCCTGCGGCATTGGCTTCGTGGTCGACATCAAAGGTCGGAAATCCAATCAGATCGTGCGCCAGGCGCTCACAGTGCTGGTGAATCTGGACCACCGCGGTGCCTGCGGCAGCGAAGAAAATACCGGCGATGGTGCCGGGCTACTGATGCAGATCCCCCACAATTTTTTGAGCCATGCCTGTGCGGGTATCGGCATAGATCTGCCGGCGCCCGGGCAGTATGGGGTCGGTATGGTTTTTTTGCCCCCGGTGCGCGAGCAACGCCACGCCTGCGAGCGGGCTTTTAATCACATTGCCGAAACCGAAGGCCAGGAGGTACTGGGTTGGCGCAGCGTCCCTACCGACAGTTTTCACCTGGGCCACACCGCCAAGTCCGTCGAGCCTTTCGTGCGCCAGATATTTCTCAAACGCAGCCCCGACCTGGAGGACGACGAGGCTTTCGAACGCAAACTCTACGTCATCCGTCAGCGCGTCACCCACGCCATCGCCCAATCCAAAGCGGCGGGCAGCGAATTTTTCTATGTGCCCAGTCTGTCGGCGAAGACGGTGATATACAAGGGAATGCTCACCCCCAGACAACTGGAGGAGTTCTACCTCGATCTGTCCGATGCGCGCATGGAATCGGCCCTGGGCCTGGTTCACTCGCGCTTCAGCACCAATACCTTTCCCAGCTGGGATCGCTCACATCCCTATCGCTACTTGATCCACAACGGCGAAATCAACACCCTGCGCGGCAACGAAAACTGGATGCATACCCGTCAGGCGATGCTCGAATCCGATCTCTTCGGGGAGGATCTCGAAAAGCTCTTTCCAATAATCATGGAGGATGGCAGCGACTCGGCCAAGTTCGACAACTGCCTGGAATTTCTCGCTCTGTCCGGCCGTTCGGTGGCGCACGCAGCCATGATGATGATACCGGAGCCGTGGGAAAAACACGAGAGCATGAGCGACGACAAAAAAGCGTTTTACGAGTACCATAGCTGCCTGATGGAACCGTGGGATGGCCCTGCCTCCATTGCTTTTACCGACGGAGTTAAGGTCGGTGCGGTGCTGGACCGCAACGGTCTGCGCCCCTCGCGTTATTACGTTACCAAGGACGATATGGTCATCATGGGATCCGAAGTCGGGGTCCTGGATGTGGAGCCCGAGCACGTCGTCCACAAGGGCCGCTTGCAGCCCGGGCGCATGTTTCTGGTCGATACCGAGCAGGGGCGCATTATCAGCGACGAAGAACTCAAAAGCGAGATGGCGGCCGAGCACCCCTACCGCGAGTGGTTGGACCAGAATCTGGTGGACTTTGAGGATCTGCCCACAGCGCCCTACGAGAGGACGCTGCTGGGCCATGAGGAAATGCTGCAGCGCCAGCAAGTTTTCGGCTACACCTTCGAAGATCTGCGGGTCAATGTCGGCCCCATGGCCAGGGATGCGATCCAACCCATTGGTTCGATGGGCAATGACGCGGCTCTGGCGGTGCTTTCCGACCAGCCGCAGTTGCTCTACAGCTACTTTAAACAGCTCTTTGCCCAGGTCACCAATCCGCCCATCGACCCGATTCGCGAAGAACTCATCACCTCCACGGAGCTCATGCTCGGCGCGGAGCGCAATCTGCTCGAGCCGGAGGCGGCGAGTTGTCGCCAGATTCGGCTTCACACCCCGGTGCTCAAAAACGAGGAAATGGCGACCTTGCGGCAGGTGGACCAGCGCGGTTTCAAAACCGCGACACTGCCGATTCTGTTTCCGGTGGCCGCCGCCGAGGCCGGGTTGGAGGGGGCGCTGGAAGAGTTGTTTGCCGCCGCCGATCAAGCCATAGAGGAAGGCGTCAATATCCTGATTCTATCAGACCGGGAAATGGATCGGGCGCGCGCGCCCATTCCGGCGCTGCTGGCGGTGGCGGGCCTGCACCACCATCTGATCCGTGCCGGCAGCCGCACCCGGGTGGGGCTGGTGCTCGAATCCGGCGAACCGCGCGAGGTTCATCATTTTTGCCTGCTGCTGGGCTACGGGGTCCAGGCCGTCAATCCCTACATGGTCTACGAAAGCCTCGATGACATGATTCGCGAAGGCATGTTGCCGGAGTTGTCCTACGAACAGGCCGTATCCGGCTACAACAAAGCCGTGGTCAAGGGCGTGGTCAAGGTGATGGCCAAGATGGGTATCTCCACCGTCCAGTCCTACTGCGGCGCTCAGATTTTCGAGGCCGTGGGGCTCAATCAAAGTGTCATCGACAAGTATTTCACCTGGACCGATTCGCGCATCGAGGGCATTGGCCTGGACCAAATCGCCCGGGAAGCGCTGCGGCAACACGAGCGCGCCTTCCCCAAAAATCCAAGTAATGGCCGCACCCTGGATGCCGGCGGGCAGTACCAGTGGCGCCAGAATAGCGAAACCCACCTCTTCAGTCCCCAGACGGTGCACAAGCTGCAACAGGCTGCGCGCACCAATAACTTCGAGCTCTACAAAGAGTACGCCGATCTGGTCAATGATCAGTCCGCAAAGATGGCCACTTTGCGCAGCCAATTGGAGTTCAAATTCGCCGACGCGGCCATCCCCCTGGATGAGGTCGAGTCGGTGGAGGCCATAACCCGGCGCTTCAAGAGCGGGGCCATGTCCTACGGTTCGATCAGCAAGGAAGCCCACGAGTATCTGGCCATAGCCATGAACCGGATCGGTGGGCGCAGCAATACCGGCGAAGGCGGTGAGGACCCGGCGCGCTACATCCCCGATCCCAACGGAGATTCGCGCAACAGTGCCATCAAGCAAGTGGCCTCCGGACGCTTCGGGGTCACCAGCAATTACCTGATCAACGCGCGCGAACTGCAGATCAAGATGGCCCAGGGCGCCAAGCCGGGCGAGGGCGGCGAATTGCCTGGACGCAAGGTCTATCCCTGGATCGCCAAGGTGCGCTACTCGACGCCCGGCGTAGGGCTGATATCGCCGCCGCCGCATCACGATATCTACTCCATTGAGGATCTGGCCCAGTTGATCCACGATTTGAAGAACTCCAATCACCATGCCCGCATCAATGTCAAACTGGTCTCCGAGGTGGGCGTGGGCACCATCGCTGCCGGGGTGGCCAAGGGGCACGCCGATGTGGTCCTCATCAGCGGCCACGACGGCGGCACCGGGGCGTCGCCGCAGACCAGTATCAAACACGCTGGCCTGCCCTGGGAACTGGGCCTGGCGGATACGCACCAGACTCTGGTGCTCAACAACCTGCGCAGCCGCATCGTGGTGGAAACCGACGGCCAGCTCAAGACCGGCCGCGACGTGGTCATTGCCACTTTGCTGGGGGCCGAGGAATTCGGCTTTGCCACTACCGCCCTGGTGGCTCTGGGCTGCATTATGATGCGGGTCTGCCACCTGGATACCTGCCCGGTGGGCGTGGCGACGCAAAACCCGGAGCTGCGCAAGAAATTTAGCGGCGATCCAGCTCATGTGGTCAATTTTTTGCGCTTTATCGCTCAGGACATGCGCGAGATTATGGCGCAGTTAGGTTTTCGCACCGTCGCCGAGATGGTGGGGCGCACCGATCGCCTCGAGTCCCGCAAGGCAGTGGAGCACTGGAAGGCCAGAGGGCTCGATTTCTCCAAGATTCTCTACCAGCCCGAGGTCGGCCCGGAAGTTGGCCGCTATTGCCAGATCCCCCAGGATCACGGCCTCGAAAACGCGCTCGACAACCAGGTGTTGCTGGATCTGTGCGAGCCAGCTTTGAAAAGGGGCGAAAAAGTCCGTGCCACCCTGCCCATCCGCAATACCAACCGCGTGGTGGGCACCATTCTGGGAAGTGAAATCACTCGGCAATTTGGCCCGGACGGTTTGCCCGCCGATACTATCCGCCTGCACTTTCAAGGAGCGGCCGGACAGAGTTTCGGTGCCTTCGTGCCCCCGGGCCTGACCCTTGAACTGGAGGGCGATGCCAACGATTATTTCGCCAAGGGTTTGTCGGGTGGCAAGGTCATCCTCTATCCTCCCAAGGGCTCGACTTTCGCTCCCGAAGATAATATCATCGTCGGCAATGTGGCGTTTTACGGCGCCACTGGTGGCGAGGCCTATATCCGCGGCATGGCCGGCGAGCGCTTCTGTGTGCGCAACAGTGGGGTCCATGCGGTGATTGAGGCGGTGGGCGACCACGGCTGCGAGTACATGACCGGGGGCCGCGTCGTGGTGCTGGGGGCTACGGGACGCAATTTCGCTGCGGGTATGTCGGGCGGCATCGCCTATGTGCTGGACCAGGGCGGGGATTTTGCCGCTAACTGCAACATGGAGACAGTCGTGTTGGAATGTCTGGAGGACGAGGAGGAAAGCGTCCAGGTGGAAGCCATGATCCGCCGCCACGCCGAGTACACCCACAGCGAGCTGGCCTGGAAGATCGTGGCTTCCTGGGAAGAAATGAAAAGAAAATTCGTCGTGGTCATGCCCAAGGACTACAAGCGAGTGCTGGCGGCGCTCAAACGTGCCGAGGAAGCGGGGCTGAGCGGCGAGGAGGCTACGATGGAAGCCTTCGAGGCAAACAAGAGCGATCTGGCCCGCGTCAGCGGCAACTAGCGAGGAGAAGTAATGGGCAAACCTACCGGATTTATGGAGTACCAACGCGAGCTGCCAGCCGATCGTCCACCCGAGGAGCGGGTGCGCGACTGGCGGGAGTTCCACTTGCATTTGCCGGACGAAAAGCTCCGGGACCAGGGCGCGCGCTGCATGGACTGCGGCATTCCCTTCTGCCACTCCGGTACCCTGATCAACGGCATGGCATCGGGTTGCCCGGTCAACAACCTGATCCCCGAGTGGAACGATCTGGTCTACCGGGGACGCTGGCAGGAGGCGCTGGAGCGGCTGCACAAGACCAACAACTTTCCCGAGTTTACCGGTCGCGTCTGTCCAGCGCCCTGCGAAGGTTCGTGTGTGCTGGGCATGGACGAGCCAGCCGTCACCATCAAAAATATCGAGTGCAGCATCATCGACAAGGGTTTCGAGGAGGGCTGGGTGGTGCCGGAGCCGCCGGCCAAACGCACCGGCAAGAAAGTGGCCGTGGTGGGATCCGGACCCTCGGGGCTGGCGTGTGCGGCGCAGCTCAACCGCGCCGGCCACCTGGTGAGGGTGTACGAGCGCGCCGATCGCGTTGGCGGCTTGCTGATGTACGGGATACCGAATATGAAGCTCGATAAAAAAACCGTGCAGCGGCGCGTCGATCAGATGGCGGCGGAAGGAGTCGAGTTCATTACCGGCACTGAGATCGGCAAGGATATTCCAGCGGCCCGGTTGATGGAGGAATGCGACGCTGTGGTGCTGTGCGGCGGGGCTACCAAGGCGCGCGATTTGCCGGTCGAGGGCCGCGACCTGGGAGGCATCCACTTTGCCATGGATTTTCTCCACGCCAATACCAGGAGTTTGCTCGACTCCAAGCACGAGGATGGCAACTACATTTCGGCCAGGGACAAGAATGTAATCGTCATCGGTGGTGGCGACACCGGCACCGACTGTGTTGGCACCTCCATGCGTCATGGCTGCGCCAGTCTCACCCAGTTCGAGATTTTGCCCCGGCCTCCGGACGAGCGCGCCCCGGACAATCCCTGGCCGGAGTGGCCCAAGATCTACCTGCTGGATTACGGTCAGGCTGAGGCCAAGGCGCGCTTTGGCGACGACCCCCGCAAGTACCTGATTATGACCCAGAAGTTCGCGGGCGACGAAAATGGCCATGTGAAGGAGTTGCACACGGTGGAAATCGAGTGGGCCAAAGGGGATAATGGGCGGCCCTTTCCCAAAGAAATTCCCGGTACCGAGAAAGTATGGCCGGCCGAACTGGTGCTG
>CAXFTV010000647.1:0-5091 GCA_964005845.1 uncultured bacterium | reverse complement strand
GGCGCAGGCGCTCTTCGGTGAGGTCGCCCCGATTCAGGGCGGCGACGCATGCTTCGATTTGCTCCTGGTTTGGTGCGTCCATGCGGTTTTTCCTCGTTCAGTTGGCGATGAATCCCCACTGCTTCAACCACTCGACCCAGCGCTGCCGCAGGGTGCTGTTGCAGGGGTTGGCGATCCACTCCGGATGGTACTGGGCTTCCTTCCACTTGAGGATTTTCTGGACTTCCCGATTTTGTCCCACCATGTTTCGGGTCGCCTCTTCTTGTGCCGGGGTGGTGGGGTTTTTGTAAAACATCATCGAACACATCCGGCGACCCTGGATGCCGCCCCAGGTGCCGTGCCAGGTGCGGAAGTTAAAGAGCACGGCATCGCCCGGTGTGGTGGCACAGACCTGGGCGGGCACCTGGCGGATGCTCAGGCCGGATTTTTTTCCCCCTGCGCTATTGGATTCCCGCATGGGGATGCTCTGCAGCTCTTCGTGGAAGGGACTCAGGTGGGAGCCGGGAATGAGGCGCAGCGCTCCTGTATCCGCCTGCAGCGGGTCCAGGTAGAGCGCGAACTTGAGGCCGTGGAAGTGCGGCATCGCAGTATCGGGGTGCCACTCGGTGTGGGCGCCGGTGAAGTGGTTGCCATTGGAGGCCGCGCCGACGGCGTCCGCGCCGAGGAGCTGGGCGGCTATTTCCCAGACCCGCGGGTCTTCGGGCAAGGTGGCCAGGAAGGGGGTCCGGGGTCCCAGATTGGGCCAGTTGAGCTGGCGCCGCTGGCCCACCGGGGTGGCCCCGGCGCGGGCGAATTTCAGGCCGCGCTCGTACTCGTCGCTGATGATCTGCTGCTCGTCGCGGTTGAAAAGCTGGCGCAGCAGCACAAAGCCAAAGGTGCGGAAGCAGGCGAGCTGTTCCTCGGTGAGCACGGGGCTTCCTCCTTGCTTTCAGCGGTCCTGGACCGAGCCGTCGAAGCCGAGCGGCGTGTCCAGCACCTTGTCCACCACCGGGTGGCTCAGGGCGGCCTCGTCGAGTTCGATGCCCAGTCCCGGCCCGGTGGGCACGGTCAGATAACCCTCCTTCAGCTCCAGCGGCTCGACCAGCAGCTCGCTCTTGGGCGCTTCGGACTCGCCGGTATATTCCTGTAGAGCAAAATTGGGTATGGCGGCGTCCAGCTGGATGCAGGCGGCGGTGCTCACCGGGCTCAAGGGATTGTGGGGGATCACCTTGACGTGGCGCGCCTCGGCCAGGGCCGCCGCCTTTTTGCTGCCGCTGAGGCCGCCGCACAAACACACGTCCGGGCGGATGTAGGCGGCGCCGCGGGCGTCGAGCAATTGCTGGTATTCGAAGATGGTGGTGAAGCGCTCGCCGGTGGCGATGGGGATATTGCACTGCTCCTGCACTTCGGCCATGAGCGCCGGACTGTCCGGCAGCATGGGGTCCTCGTAAAAATAGGGATGGAACTGTTCCAGCCGGCGTCCCAGCCAGACGGATTCGGCCGGGTTCATCTGGCGGTGGATTTCGATGCACAGATCGACGGCGTTGCCGACGGCCTCGCGCACCGCGCCGACGCGGCGCACCGCTTCGTCGGCCCATTCGGAATAGGATTTGTGCAGATAGTAGTCGGGGCCGTAGGGCACGAAACGCAAAGCGGTAAAGCCCTGGCCGGCTTTGTCCACGGCGTCCTCTACCAGTTCCTCCTGGGTACCGCCGTCGACGTGCATATAGCAGCGCACCCGGTGCCGGGTCGGGCCGCCCAGCAGATCGTAGATCGGCACGTCCAGACGCTTGCCCTTTATATCCCACAGGGCGATGTCGATGGCCGATAGGGCACCCTGCACCACCGAGCCCATGAAGTGCGACGAGCGGTAGAGCCACTGGTAGTGGTGCTCGATGTGCCCCGGGTCCTTGCCGATCAGGTAGGCGCTCATGGTTTCGAGCATCGTTTTGGTGGGCCGCTGCCAGCCGTGCACGCCGCCCTCGCCAATGCCGACGGTGCCGTCTTCGCAGTGAATCTTGAGCAGCAGCCAGCGGTCCCAGAGGATGGGTTCGACCTGTTCGATTTTTGTTGGTTTCATAAGCTGAGTGCTCTTTTCGCGGTTTTTTTTAAAGGCTCCGAGGTGGTGCTTCGAAGGCGGTTCGACCAGTACTATTAAGAATACCGGGGGGCCTTGTCAACCGGGTCGCCGCTGGGTAGTGAGCCCGGATGATTGGCGTCTAAATAAATGCCGAAGTCCAACAAACCCAGAGAGCCAGAGGAAGGGCCGGACGCTCCTGCCGTGGCGGGCTGGATTTAGCAGCATAGCGCTGCACCCTCTTTCAAGCTTTGCGGCAATTTACTTAATTATAGAGGTCATCAGCAAGCAGAACAGGCGCGGGAGGGATGCCGTCGCTGGAAAAATGGAGGATATTATGAGCGCGACAGACTGGCTGGAAGATCCGTGGAAAGGGGTGCTGCCGGCCACCCTTTGTCCCTTTCACGACGACGAATCCATCGATGAGGAAGGCCTGGCGACCTATCTGGCCGAACTGGCCGCGGTGGACGGCGTCAAGGGTTTGGTATGCAATGGTCACACCGGCGAGATCATGTCGCTCAAACCGGCCGAACGGGCTCGGGTGACGCGCATCGCGGCGCAGACTGCGACCGCCTCGGGTCGTTCTCTCAAGACGGTTTCCGGGGTTGCGGCCGAGGGCAGTGCCGAGGCTCTCGAACACGCCCTGGCCGCGCGCGAGGCCGGGGCCGATGCGATCCTGCTGATGCCGCCGCACCACTGGCTGCGCTTCGGGCGCACCAGCCGCATCGCCGTGGGGTTTTTCGAGGACGTCGCCGCGGCCGGCATCGATATCGTAGTGCACCAGTATCCGGCCTGGACCAAGGCCGGATACACCCTGGACGAAATGCTGGAAATGGTGCAGATTCCGCAGGTGGTGTGCATCAAAATGGGTACGCGCGAGATGTCGCGCTGGCTCTACGACTACCAGCAGCTCAAGGAAGCGGCGCCGCACATCCCCATTCTGAGCTGCCAGGACGAATACCTGCTGCCGACTTTGCTGGAGGGGGCGGACGGGGCTCTGGTGGGCTTTGCCGGTTTTGTGCCGCAGCTGATCATCGAAATGGTGCACAGTGCTCTGCGCGGCGATCTGGCGGCGGCCAAGAGCGCCCAGGAACGGGTCGAGCCGCTCAACCGGATCGTCTATTCTTTCGGCGAGCCGGGTTCGGGCGCGCACCAGCGCATGAAGTACGCCCGCTGGCTGCTGGGCAAGTTTCCCTCCCCCAAGATGCGGCGGCCGCTGCGCGACCTGGAAGACGCACAGGTGGAGAGCATACGCGCCAATCTGAACGCCTTGGGTTACGAGACCGTGCACCGGCGCGCGGTGGCCTGAAAATTATGAGCGCCGCGATCGATGTATTTTGCCACTGGCTGCCGCAACCCTTTGTCGAGGTGGCGCTGGAGCGCGCCGGCGACCGCCTGCACATGCTGGGCCGGGCGGCGCAGCTGGAGGTCATGGTGAATCTGGATGCCCGCTTTGCGGTAATGGACCGCTTTGCGGGTTATCGCCAGGTGCCCAGCCTCGCCTCGCCTCCCATCGAGTTTATCGACGGGCCGGAAAAAACACCGGAGATCGCCCGTCTGGCCAACGATGCCCAGGCCGCAATGGTGCAGGCACACCCGGATCGCTTTGCCGGTTTTGTCGCCGCCCTGCCGATGAACAATCCGGACGCAGCCGTGGCCGAGGCCGAGCGCGCCCTCGGCACCTTGAACGCCGCGGGGGTACAGGTTTTCAGCAATGTCCTGGGGCGCCCCCTGGACGAGCCGCCCTACCTGCAGGTTTTGGAGCGTATGGGAGAGTTGGGCAAGCCGGTGTGGCTGCACCCGGCCCGCGGCATGAAGCAGCCGGATTATCTCGGCGAGAAGGTGTCGAAGTTCGATTTGTGGTGGGCTCTGGGCTGGCCGCACGAGACCAGTGTGGCCATGGGCCGTCTGGTTTTTTCCGGTCTCTTCGACCGCCACCCGGATCTGGTGATCGTCGCGCACCACGCCGGTGGTACCATTCCTCTGCTGGAGGGGCGTCTGGATTCGGGCCTGGAAATGCTGGGCACGCGGCAGCCGCCGGGCCTCGAGGCGGCCGTGGCCACGTCCTTGCAAGAACGGCCGCTGGATGCCTTCAAGCGCTTTTATGCCGATACTGCTACATTTGGTTCGGGGGCGGCCCTGGCTTGCGGTCTGGCGTTTTTTGGCAGCGAGCGCATGCTTTTTGCCTCCGATATGCCTTTCGATCCGGAGCAGGGCCCCGGCTATATTCGCGCTACGCTGGCAGCGCTGGATAATCTGGATCTGCCCGCCGGGGTGCGCGAGGACATCCTGGCCGGCAATGCCAGGCGCGTGCTTGGGCTGCAATGATGCATTGGCCACACCTCCGGGGCGGCGGCGATTGCCCCTGGGTTCTGCGGTATAATCCTGAACTGTCGCGAAGGCAAAAAAAGGTCGTTCGCCGATTTGTGGTCGAAGGACGGATCTACGGGATCTAAGGATGAGCAAAGGCCGGATTTACCCGAGTGAAGCCAAAGCGTGGAGGGACGAAAAAACCGGTGCCCAGGTGCGCCAGGTGACCAGCCATCCCTCGATTCACCACCAGCCCTTTTATTATATTCCCGCCTACGACGATGCCATGAAGCGCCTTATTTTTGTCTCCTGCCGCAGCGGTCGGCCCGAGATCTTCGCCGCGGTGCGGGACACCGGCGAACTGGTGCAACTCACCGAACGCGCAGGTCTGGCCGACTGGTCCATCTCGCCCTCCCACGACGGTGCTTACGTATACTTCACCGACCGGGAAGGCGCCTGGCGGGTACACACCGAAACGCTCGCAGAAGAACAGCTGGCCTCTTTCGGGGATTTGGAGATGCGCGCCGCGGGCATGGTGGGCGCAGCCATGGGCACCACCGCCCTGAGCTACGACGATTGCTACTGGGCAGTGCCGCTCAGGGCGGGAAATGGCTCGCGCTTTGCGGTGCTCGATACCCGCAGCAAAAAGTGGGAGGTCATCCTGGAGCGCGACGAAATCGGCCATCCCGAATTTCACCCGGATGATTCGAGTCTATTGCGCTATG
>CAXFTV010000646.1:0-4295 GCA_964005845.1 uncultured bacterium | reverse complement strand
TAGAGGGGCCGCGTGCGCCCGGCCAAGGAAATGGCCGCCCGAATTGAGCCGGGCGCAGATTCTGCCTATATTCGGTGCCTTGCTACCCGATTTAAATCAAAGGGAGGAACGAGCATGACCCAGCTTGCAATTGACGGCGGCCCCAGAGCCTTTGAGCGCTCCTTTCCGCCGCGGCACCTGTTTGGCCAGGAGGAAAAAGAGGCGGCCATGGCCCTCTTTGACAAAGCCCTAGAAACCGGCGTCCCGATGAACTACAACGGCGTCGAAGAGGAGGCCTACTGCGCCGAATTCGCCCATTTCATGGGCGGCGGTTTCTGCGATGCGGTCAATTCCGGGGCCAGCGCCATCTACGTGGCGTTGCGGGCCCTGGAGATACCGCCTTTTACCGAGGTGATCGTGCCGGCGATAACCGACGCCGGCGGCGTTATGCCGGTGGCGCTAATGAACTGTATTCCCGTGGTGGCGGATACCAATCTGCACTCCTACAACGTCGGTCCCGAACAGGTCGAAGCCCGCATCACGGAGCATACCAGCGCCATCATCGTCGCCCATATCACCGGCATTCCGGTGGACATGGATCCGATTCTGGAGCTCGCCAGGGCGCGCGGGATCAAAGTCATCGAGGACTGCGCCCAGGCGCACGGCTCGCGCTACAAGGGACGGTTGGTGGGCAGTATCGGCGACATCGGCGCTTTTTCGACCATGTCCGGCAAGCACCACGCCACGGCCTCGCAGGGTGGCGTCGTCTTTACCAAGGACCCCGAGGTTGGCCAGCGCGCCCGGCGCGTTTCCGACCGCGGCAAACCCTTCGGCCTCGAAAACCAGGCTACCAACGTGGTCGCCGCCCACAATATGAACCAGAACGACCTGGCCGCCGCAGTGGGACGGGTGCAGCTGCGGAAACTGCCCGAAATCATCGCCGGCCGCCGCGAGGTCGCGGCCGCGCTTTCGCGCGGGCTCGAAAAGCTGCACACTATTCGCATGGTGGGCGATCCACCGGACTGCGAATCGGTGTTCTGGTTCCTCGTCTTCGACGTCGACCCGGGGCGCATCAGCGTCAGCAAGGAGCGCTACGCCCGGGCCCTGGCGGCCGAGGGCTTGCCCTTCGCTTCCTTCTATATCCCGCCCATGACTGAGTGGACCTGGTTCCGCCAGCGCGCCGTCTTCGGCGACAGCGGCTATCCCTGGGCCGCGCCCGAGTACGGGGGGGATCCGGACAGGCCCATGGCGGTGGACAATTTTTACGCCATGGACAAAAGATTGTGCCGTATGGATTACCACGAAAATCTGCGCCAGCAGGACATCGAAGACATTGTGGCCGCATTTGCAAAAGTGGAAGAAGCATATGCAAAATAGTGAAAAATACACGGGAGAATTCAGGTGGGCGCTAGAAAGTATCGCGTAGGCATTATTGGACTCAGTGGCATAACCAGCGGCAGTCCCCAGCCGCCCGGACCCCGGGCCGCCTGGCAGGGTTGGAAGGTCGGGGCGCCCTTCGAGCGGGAAATCATCATCTCGCATGCGGCCTGTCTGGCGCTGATGGAAAATGTCGAGGTGGTCGGCTATTGCGACCTGGTTGCGGCAAGTCGGGAAAAGTTCAAAGAGGACTGGGGCAGTCGCTGGCCCAATGCCCGGCCCTACGCAGACTACGAGGAGATGTTGGCCGCGGCCGAGCTCGATATCCTGACGATTGCCACCGGCGACCACCGCCACGCCCAGATGTGCGTCGATGGGGCCGGTGCCGGGGTGCGCGCCATTATGGTGGAAAAACCCCTGGCTACCTCGATGGCAGACGCCAATCGCATGCTGGAAGCCTGCGCCCAAAACAAGGTGCCGCTCAGCGTCGGCCACACCCGGGCATGGGATCCGCTCTACCACAAGGTGCGCGACATGATCCGGGCCGATCTCATCGGCCCGCTGGCGACCATCTACGCCTCCCAGGGAGGGTCCCGGGCGATGTTGTTCCGCAACGGTACCCACGTCCTGCACGCCGTCGTCTTTTTTGCCGATGCGCCGCCGCAAAAAACCTGGGCCAAACTCGAGGACGGCTTCGACGACTGGGACGAATACCGGGGCGATGGCGGCAAAGATCCCGACATGGATCCCGGCGTCGAAGGTTATATCGAATTCGCCAATGGGGCCCAGGCCTTTTTTTCGAGCAACAAAAAAACTCTGACCGGTTCCTATATACGGCTCGTCGGTTCCAGGGGGCAGATTTCTTTTGGACTCAACGACGGCTTTGCTACCCTGCAGACGCAGGAGGCCGCTAGCGGAGAGGATATTTCCAGGATTATCAACCCCGTGGGGATCACCAGCAACTACCAGCAAATGGGCTATGTGGCCGCCTATCAGGAGTTGATCGACCTGGCCGCAAAGGGCGCGGGTCAGAGCGCCGGCTCGGGGCAGCAGGCGCGCCACGTAGTACAGGTGATGATGGGTTTCCTCAAGTCGCACCAGGCCGGCTGCGCCCTCGTCGACGTGCCCCAGTGAGGGCAACCGCCCACCGCGCTCACCAGCTCGGCTGCATCTCCCACGCCTGCAGCGAGGCCCTCGTCCTGGCGCCGCTGGCAAAGACGCGCAGCCCCTCGTCCTCCTCGCGCGGATAAATTACGCGGGTGACGGCCTGCTGTCCGGCGCCGATGAATACCTCCGGCACCGAGCGATCCAGGAAGAGGTGCAGCTGCAGCGCCTCGCCATCCCGTCTTTATAGGCAATGGCATTCAGATACCGATGCCGAATGCCGTTTTGAAGTCGGCCCACACCTGGGACGGAATTTCCGTGGTGGCCGCTTCTACCGCCTCTTCGACTTGCTGGCGGGTGGACGGTCCGGGCAGGACGATGCCGTCGATCGGTGCGGCCAGGCAGAACTGCATGGCCAAATGGCGGATATTTACCTGCCGCTGGCGGCACCATTGCCACATGGCGTGCGCTCTGGGCGCGGCGCCGGGATAGCGATTGCCCTCTGCCTCGGCGCTGGGTTCGAGGCCAGTCAGCAGGCCCATGCCGAGGGGACTGGCCAGAATCAAACCGACGTCCCACTGGCGCGCCAGCGGCATAGTGGAGTCGGCGATGGACTGGTCGAGCAGATTGTAGTCCAGATAACTCAGGACGATCTCGACCTGGCCGGTCTCTATGGCCCGGCGATGGACGGCGGCGGCGCGGGCGCCGATGCCGATGTGGCGCAAGAGGCCCTCCTGCTTCATTTTCACCAGTTCGTCCAGGGCATTGCCCGGTCCCAGAGGATCCCGCATAGCGGGATATTTTTCCAGATCCTCCAGCTGGTCGTAGCCGTGGATGAGCACCGCGTCCAGATAGTCGGTGCCCAAGGCCTGGAGACTGGCCTCCACGCTGCGCCGCGTGGCGGCGGCCGAGTGATCGGAGGGGCGGCGGGTCTGGCGGCTAACCTTACCCTGCAGGTAGACCTGCTCGCGTCGTCCTCCCTGCAACGCCCGGCCCCAGCGCTCCTCGGCTTCGCCCGGATAGGTGTCGATGTAGTTGAGGCCCAACTCAATAGCGCGGTGGATGCCGGCTATAGTCTCGCGTTCCGGCCCCTGGGCCCACCAGGCGCCCCCCAGTCCCAGCGCCAGCGGCCGCATTTCCGTGCGCCCCAATCGGCGCGTTGTCAATTCTGCCATGTCGTCTCCTCGATGGTATTTCAAATGGTCGCGCTAGCCCGGTGAAACGAGGTCCTGGCCGCGTTCCCCGGGCTCGTCCGTCTCGTCCGTCTCGGCCTCGATTGCAGCGTTGATGCATTGCTAGTCTGGCTCGCTGCCGCTGCGGTTGGCCCGGGCCTGCGGGGTCAGGTCGAAAAGGGTCTGGTGGCCGTGAAAAAAGCGCTCCATCTCGTCCACCATGAGCTTGAAAAACTGCAATCCGCCGTCTTTGATCCTGGCAGCCGAGTGGGGGGTGAGAAAGACATTGGGCAGGTCGATGATCTCGCTGTCGGCCGGAATCGGTTCGGGGTCGAACACGTCCAGGCCGGCGGTGATATCGCCGCGCTTGAGCCGCGCGATTAGCGCCTCGGTGTCGATGATTGGTCCGCGCGACACATTGACCAGGGCCGCGCCCGGGCGCAACAGCTCCAGTTCGGCCCGGCCGATCATGCCCTGGGTGCGCGGCGTCAGCGGCGCCGCGCAGACGACCACGTCGCATTGCGACAGCACATTGTGCAGCGAGGTCTGGAGCACGCCCACGGCTTCGGCTACTTCGGCGGGCAGGTAGGGGTCGTGGACCCATATTTCTACTTCGAAGGGACGCAGAAGCTTGATCAGCCGGCGGCCCATATGGCCGCAGCC
>CAXFTV010000645.1:0-2797 GCA_964005845.1 uncultured bacterium | reverse complement strand
TCGGCGGCGACCTCACCTGCGGGCCGAATGTATTTCTCGATTGCGCGGCAACGCGGCCCTTCTCCTCCAGCGAGCCGCATTCCAGTCTCATCGTCGGCAGCCTCTACGACAATGTCAAAGCACCCATTGCCCTGCGCTTCGCCCGCTCCAACCCGGTCAGATGGATGGGCATATTCAACTATTTGTGGAATTGCGACGGCGATTTCCTGTGTCAGAAACCCCCGGTCGGGCAAAATTACGCCTTTGGCCAGGTCGGCATTCACGCGCTCGTCTACAACACCTCTCTGCAAGATCACAAATACGCCAACGGTCACATCGAATCCTGGGACGAGCACGTCCAGCCGCCGAGCCTGTATCGCCAACAACTGGAAGAACGGCGCGGGCGCGAAGCGCTGGAAAATATTCGCCGGCGATAAAGTTGAAGCGGGCCCGCCCTATCCAACTTGACCACCCGGCTGAGAAAGGGCTTATTTTTCCCCTTGACCGGAAGACTTCCAGGGCAAAAGACAAGGCTATATCAAGGAGAGCGGCCAGTATGAGAATCACCATCATCGGAGCGGGCTCCATGGGCTGTCTGTACGGCGCCCGCCTGGCCGCACAGGGGCATCAGATTTCACTGCTGGATATTCGAGCCGATGTGGTCGACGCCATCAATCGCACCGGCCTCGTGCTCGATGGGGTGAGCGGCCGGCTCGAAATCGCGGCACGGGCGACGCTCCCGGACGATGCCGTGGAAACGGCCGATCTGGTCTCCGTCCACGCCCATACCGAGGGCACGGCCGACGCCGCCCGGGTCGCAAGCCGCATTCTGGCCCCGGACGGTTGCGCCATCACCCTGCAAAACGGCATCGGCAATGTCGAGGCCCTGATCGAAGCGGTGGGACGGCACCGCGTCCTCGGCGGCATCAGCTATAATAGCGCCAGTTCCGCCGGACCGGGCCGCGCCACCCACACCAATGCCGGCATCACCTGGATCGGCGAACTCGACGGCGCCGAATCGGCGCGCCTCAGCGCCCTTTCCCGCCTGCTGGAGGAAGCCGGTTTCGCGACCAGAGTGTCCGATAATATCACGGGCATCATCTGGGATAAATTCATCCACAACTGCGCCATCAATCCGATCTGCGCCCTCACCGGCCTGCTGGCCAACCAGGTTTCCGCCGTCGCCGCGGCAGACGCCCTCCAGGACCGCCTGCTGGAGGAGTTGCTGGCCATTGTGCGCGCCAGGGGCATCCGCCTGGTCGAAGCGGATCCGATCGCGTCGATCAAGGAAATCTGCCGCACGGTAGCGGTGAAGCCCTCCATGCTGCAGCACGTCGAAGCCGGCCAGGCCACCGAGATCGACGCCCAGAATGGCGCCGCCGTGCGCGCCGGCCGGGACCTGGGCATCCCCACCCCCTACAACGAGGCCCTGACCCTGATGATCAAAGCCAAAATCGCCCAGGCAAACCTGCCTTGAAAGCATACCTGGCCAGGGCCTGGAGCGCCCGCTAGAGACGCCCTGCCGCTGCCGGGAAAGTAGCGGCAGCGGTGATGCGCCTTATCGCCCCCAATGCGAAAGGAGCCAAGCGCTGGCGATGCGAAAAATCGGCATTTGTGTTATTGCCTTTTTCCTCACCGTACTATTTGCAAATTCCCTCTCAGCGTCCTCTGCATGTGAACACAGATACGAGCTGCCCAGCGGTTGGAGCATGATCTCCCTGCCCTGCCAGGTGGAGGACGCCGCGCTCGAGGCCGTCGATCCTGGCTCAGGTCGCGGCCATTCCCCCCGAATACCTCGATTAGAGTCCCATGGCCGGAACGGGCCGAGGTAATGTCATTTGACCAGCCAGGCAAAAATTCCTTTTATAATCTTTACACTTTACCATGGCAATTTAACGCAGGCAGAGAGAACATGACGACCGCATCAACCTGGTCACCGGTAGAGGGTGACCTGCAGACCATCCTGGCTGCACATCCACGCCCGCTGGAAGAGCTGCTGGCCGGCACGACCCCCGCCTTTATCATGCGCGGCGCCTATAATCCGGAACATGCGAGGGCACTGGTCCAACGCTTCTACGACCGCGGCCTGCTCTTCGACCCGCGCACCCGCGAGAAAGAGATGGGGCGCGTCGACATCGGCACCAGCATGGGGAGCCGGGGCGGCGACGCCGCGGCTTTCTTCGCCCACGCCCGGCAGACGCACGCGCTCTTCGAAACCCTATTCGACGGCTACGACGACCCGGTCGGATTCATCTACGAAATGCTGACGGCCCTGGCGGTCGACAAGAAGGCGGTGGTCGGCCACGAGCCGGACGGCCGCCGCTATGGCCCGGCCATTTTCCGCACCTACTACGAGGGCCGCGGCCACGGACCCCACATGGACATCCTCGAACGGGATCGCCTCACTGGCGGATCGCGTTGCAACTACGACATCATCCGCTTCGAACGCCAACTCTCGGCCGTGCTGTGTTTTCAAGCGGCCGAGTTCGACGAGGAACGGGGCCAGACATTCGTCTACCGAAAGCGCTGGGATCCAGACATGCCGCGAGGATGGAACAAGAGTTGGGCGCAGGATGCCGATGCCGCCGGCATCGAGCGGGTGAGAATTGAGCTGGAAGCCGGCGACTTCTACGTCTTCTGCCCCGAGTTCGCGCACGAGATTCCCTTCGTCCAGGGCGAGACGCCGCGGATTGTACTGGCCGCGTTCTTTGGCTGGTCGCCCGACAACGACGAAATGTTCGTCTGGTCATAGCAAATGGGCGCGAACGACCTCCTGCATCAAACCAACTTCACCCTGCCCAGTGAGGCCTGGGCGACC
>CAXFTV010000644.1:0-3144 GCA_964005845.1 uncultured bacterium | reverse complement strand
GTCTTTTGAAAATCGCTCTCAAAACGCCGCTCCCCCATTAATTTGACCTGGCTTTCAAGGCGTTTTCTCGCCTGTACATGATCGCTCTGCGAATAGCGGATAGGCTGAAGTCGTTCAGGATAGCCGGGATGCCAGTAAACCATTACTATCTTTTCGGGCGCGATCGCTCTACCCTGGGTCAACACCCTCCCTCCCTCAGCCATTACATAGCGGTAAACTAGCGTTTGCCAGCTATTCTTATAGCTTGCAAACGCCGGTTTATTTTTTCCAGTTTTCCAATCGACTATCCAGACACTACCATCACCGGCAAACACGACTCGATCGAAACGGGCTAGAAGGCGGTTCTTCCCCAGGGGGACCGAAATCTCCACCTCGGAGAAAGTTTTCCCTTGGGGAAGACTTACAGGATCATGGTGGAGGTAATTTCGCCACCATTTCCCCAGCAACCCATCTTTGGATTGACGCACCATTCCCGCCACGTCGATGCCCAGCGTTTCCTGGACGACCAGAGAATGAAATAGGCGCCCCCTACCAATCGCCCTTTCAAAATCATCCTCGACAACAGCGGGAGATGCCGGCCACTGCAGACGGCGCACATAGCGCAGAAAAAAGCGTCGCTGGCATTTTGTATAGGTTTCCAGATTGCTCTGGCTGAAACAAAAATTTCTTGCTTGGAATTCACTCACTGAAATATTTTGCCTCGTAGTATGACCTCAAGTGAAAGAAAGCGGCCGCCTCAGATGCCGCACGCAAACGCATACCTGCGGGTATCTGGCGACTCCAGCTAAACGCCAGAAAGCGCCGGGCCCTGGTAATGGCGACATAAAGCAGACGTAACCGCTCGGCGATGATCCCAACGTGGGCCGCAGCGGTAGGGTCGAGTGAATCCCCCTTCCTTTTGCCCATCAGCTTGTACAGGGCGGCGCTGGCTTCTGCGGCAGGATCACCACCCAGGAACTCGTATTCTCCCCTGAAATGGTCTTCGAGAGTGTGCGGGAACCAATCCCTATCCACACCCATCAGGTAAACCAGGTCCCATTCGAGACCTTTTGCCTTGTGCATAGTAGTCAGGGCAATCCGCCCGGGGCGCGGTTCGAAAATGTCGTCCTCCGACATTAGGAGCGTAGTCTTGCCACTTAGCACCTGATCTAATTCGCGCGCCAGATCGGGCAACCGCCAGTCTAAGTTTTGTTCCCCGCACCTGCGCAAATGTAGTGCTAACTTTTGCGAACGGGCCAGATCCGCATCGGATAGGACATCCTGCGCCACGGTCATGACGAGTTGGTCGATGGGCAAGGTAGACGCCCGCAGCCAGCGCTTCAAGTAACCGGCCAAAGTAACAATATCTTCCAAATCCGCCGACGGCACCCCGGCCACTGGGGGAAAAGCATCTTCCACATCCTTTCCCGGGAAGGGGAAAAGCAAGGTTTCAGGCTGGTAGCAACTGCGCAATAGGAGCGCAACGTTTTCTGCATCACTACCCTCTTCCCCTGGAGGCAATATTTCGCGCAGGGCAGCGTATGTTGCCTCCAGATGATTGCCTTGAAGCGGATTTGCTAGAAAGCCGATAACCCGACTCATAGTTTCGGCCACCAGGCGTTCGGGCCGGCTACTTTGCAGCATTTCATCAAATGGCACTTTGCATTCCCGCAAATACTCGGCCAACTCGTAGCCAATCCGATTGGTGGGGACCAGTATAGCGAGAGTGCTCTCCGGGTGTTTCTCGGCAAACTGTATTGCTCGCCGGACAATATCCCGCTGCTCCTCGAGCCGGTTGTTATATTCCCGAAAGACGACGCTGCTATCTTGATCATCCGGATTTTGCTGGCTATCGCCCGGATCAGTCGCCCTGATATGCTGTTGCAAAAAAGTCTGCTGACGCACAGCAGGCAGGGGATGATTTTCGCAGGTCCAATCGACCAGGCGGTTGGCCAAATCCATAATCCGCGGCGCACAACGACCCGAGATAGTCATCTCAACGTTTTTCACTTCGCGGCGTTGCAAAAATTGTCGTAAATAGGCTGGATCGGCAGCGGTAAACGTACTCATTATGGCCTGGTTTGGATCGCCCACTCTGATCCAATTTCCCCGCTTTCCCGTCAACATGGCCAACAGTTCTTCCTGCAGGGGCACGCTATCCTGGGCCTCGTCCTCAAGCACAATGGGCCAGCGGCGCTGCAGGCGCTCTCTGAGATCTGAATGGCGTTCCAGCAAATCCACCGCCAGGGCGATTAAATCGTCGAAGTCGAGCGCGCCATTGGTCTCCACCTGCACCTGGTAAAGCTGGTAGATTTCCGCACCAATTTGGAGGAAACGTTCTACCTCGCCCGCGGCCCGAATCCTCTCCAGCAAGGCATTGGGCTTGAGGCGCAGATTTTTGCCTGTACTGATGAGTGTGCGGGCAATGTTTTGGGCAATTCCGCGCCATTCTCGCTCCCAACGGGTATCGTAATAGTCGTCGGGGGCCAGCCTTGCCCAGGTGCGGGTGTTTTTCTCGTTCCACAAATGCACTGCCTTTTCCAACAAACTGTTGCTGGTGCGCTCGTCGAGAACAGCAAAGTCATGGGCAGTGCCAGCCAGGCCAGCATTTGCCTGGACAATGCCATAGGACAAACTATGCAAGGTGCGCACATCGAAACCGACCTGAATGATATTCATGGCTTCGAGATTTTCCCGGATCCGGGCTCTTAAATGGTTTACTGCCGCATTCTGGTAAGTGACGACGAGAACCTGTCCTCCCAAGTTCTTCCGGCGAGAAATGACAGCGGCAGCAAGGGCGGCTATGGCAGTAGTTTTACCACTTCCCGGCACCGCAGACACCCCCAACCGCCCCCCCTGGTACTCCATGATTTCACGCTGGCCCCGGCGGGGGTGGAAATTGCTCATGAAACCTCCTGCAGAACTTGCTGGACCGACTGCAACAAAGGGCTATCCTGGTGCTCACCCCGAGCTTCGAGGTCGCTATTGCACAGATATATACCATCGCTACAGCGATCGGCCAATTCCCGGATCAGGCGAAACAGAATTCTATTGCGCATCTCAAAATCTAATGCATCGGTCCATCTCGCCCCCCGCTGCCAGTGTCTGGCCAGTACCTGATGGTTGGTAAGGGGCTGATGCAGGGGTTCCCACCACCCCATAGAG
>CAXFTV010000643.1:0-5160 GCA_964005845.1 uncultured bacterium | reverse complement strand
CAAAGCGATCAACTTGCTGGACAAATCCTTCTGTGCCGGGATCGATGTGCCCCACCAAGCCGACGATAAAGGGATCCTCCGCAGCCAGATCCAGAACCCACTGATTGTCCTCAAGCCAGGCGCTGGCTTCCACTACCACCGTTCCACTCACTTGCTCGGGCACTTCCAGGGCCTTGTAGTGCTCCGGCAAACAGGTAAAATAGAGATCTTTTGTATCGGCTGAGGGCCAGGGTACACCTTCGGGTCTGGAAGGATCGTAAAAATGGGTATGGCAATCTATGATCATCTGCATCCTCCTGTCGGCGGTTTCTCGATTTTTTTATGGCCTAAGATACAGCGTGCAAATTGTCGCGGCAACTGCACCCGCACTCCTGGCTCTAAGATAGCTTAAACGGACTGGCCCCAAGCTCAATTCTGCCATGCCAAGCGCAAACTATATAATAGTGTTATTTTATTGTGTCACAGATTTGTTTATTGCTTAAACATAGTTTCAGGGGAACGGAAAAACCGGCATGTCGATTCTTTTCTTTTTAGGGGTTATGCTGATTCTGGGACTCGGCGGCTATACAATCTGGGATCTCGAGCGCAAAAAAAGGGGCCTGGAAAAGCTGGCATCCAGAATGGAACATCTGGCTAAAGGAAACGACAAGATCAAATTCCGGCACTTGCGCAGGACAAACCTAAATGCTTTTTCACAAGAGCGCGTTTTAGCATCTCTGACCAAAGAGATCGAAGAGTTAGAACGGGCGAACGCCCTGGAAGCACCCCTGCAAGAATCCCGCTTTATATTCTTCAGCAAGAAGATAGAATCTCTTGAAGAACGAGTGGCAAAATTAGAACAGCTACTGGCTTAGCGCCCTAATGGCATCCTTTAGCTGACCCGTATTTTTCACTCCCATGATTATACTGGTGATGCCCGGCGTGTTGGCAGTTGTCTGGACCGCGTAATCGAATAGACTCAACCCTTGCTCTGTGGCCAGCGCGCTCAGCCGATCCAATTCCCGCCGCACCTCCTCATCTTGTAAAAGCGGCACCCAGTCGGGCTTCTCGGCAGCGCGCGAACCGGGTGGCGGAGTGGCCGGATTCCGGTATTTTCCGCTTAAGAGCCCCCCCTGCAAAATCTGATAGGGCACCACCCCGATGTCCTCCTGTCGGCAAAAAGGCAGCAGTGCGACCTCGGCATCGCGCTTGAGCAAGCTATAGGGTGGCTGGTGCACTACGGGACGCTGCCACCCATTGGCATCGCAGCTTAGCAGTACTTCGCGAGTTTGCGCAGCATCGAAGTTGGAAAGGCCCCAGTGCCGCACCTTGCCGGCCCCGATCAAGTCGACAAAGGTGGCAATAGACTCTTCTATAGGTGTGTCTGGATAGGGCGCGTGCATATAGTAAAGATCGATATAATCGGTTGCCAGTCGCTTCAGGCTTTTATCGCATTCGCGCTCGATATGTGCCCTGCTCAACCCCATGTCACCGGGTTCCGGGCCAATGGGGTGCCCTACCTTGGTAGCTAGCACGGCCTCCCCGCGGCGGCCGACCAGAGCCTTACCAATGCAGTCCTCGGCCACCCCACCCGCCGAACCTAGAACGCGGTTATAGCCTTCGTACATATTGGCGGTATCGATAAAATTGACCCCTTGATCCAGCGCCCAGTGAACGATGCCTATCGCATCTCCCTCGCCAACCGGGGTGCCAAAAGTCATCGTGCCCAGACAAACCGGGGATACCTCTAGACGGGTATTGGGAATCGTTCTACTTTCCATGGCCCTGTATTCCTTTCAAGGTTTCCAGGTTTTGGCCAGCTCGGCGTATTCAGCGGCCTGAGCCGCAACGTCGACTCCCACCTCCGCGGACCAGGCGGCCAGTAGTTTGCGGTAAATAGGACCGGGCCGGCCATCACCCACCGGGCGGAATTCAAAGCGCGTGATGGGCTGCATGCAGATAGTGGTACTGGTAAACCAGGCTTCGTCCGCAGCGCGCACATCGTACGGTTCGATATCGACTTCGCTCACTTGAATACCTAGTTTGGCGGCCAGTTCAATACAGGCGTGCCGCGAAACCCCGCGCAAGATATCGTGGGGCCTGGGCGTAAGAATCTCGCCATCGCGCACCATAAAGAAGTTGTTCCCCGTGCCCTCGGTGATAAAACCGCGCTCATCGGTTAACAAAGCCATGGCGCCTTCTTCCATGTGGGTGGCCTGCAACTCGGCAACCTTGTAAAAAATGCGGCTGCGATTTTTGGCTTTGGGGTCGATGTAGCGCGCCGGCACCGATTGTTGTCGCGGCACCACGAAATGCGCTCCCTCGGCGAATTTTTTTGCACTACCCCCTATGTGACGCACCAGAGGTATAACATTTATGGTGACAATCGGGGCAGTACCCTCCTTTATGAGTTCATCGTAGAGAGCCATGCCGCCACGAGTGACATTGTGCATGATCTGAAAATCCAGTCCATTCATGAACGGCAGATTTTTCGCGATAGTTTCGCAGGTGGCGGACTCCATCTGGTCGATAGTTAGACCGCAGTCGATCTCCACGTAGTTCAGTGAACCGTAGAGCCGTTCGAGGTGCTCGCGCAGGCGATAGGGCTTTTGCCTGAATGATCGGGTCATTTCAAATACCATATCCCCGAACATCAAGGCGCAGTCGAAGATGGAAATACGGGCTTCGAGTTCGGGGACGAATTCCCCGTTTAAATATACCAGACGCTGAGCCATAAATAATTTCTCCCCTTGTATTGGCAAGGAATCAGTTGATCTAAGTCCGCCTCTAGCGGCCCTAGCGCGGCAGCAAGCCACGTGGAGCCGCTAGAGTTTTGAAATTACAACCGAATTCAATCCCGCCAGTTGAAAATAACGCCCAGCATGGACTTTTCCCGGGCAAATGCCATTTCGTAGGCCTGCACCATGTCGGTATAGTGAAAGCGATGGGTGATCAAGCGCTTGGGCTCCAGCCCCCCGGGCCCCATAAGGGACAGGGTATGCGCACTGGCGCGATTGCCCTCAAAGCGATCTTCGGAGTTGGGGTAGAGATACCCCCCCGGCCCGGAAACTGCAATCAGGGAAATGCCTTTGATATAAAATAGATCCATCGCCAGCGGATTGATATCGAGAGGCTCCTCGCCGCGACCGGGCAGGGCCACGATCGAGACCCTGCCATTGGGTCGCACTACCTCTACGGCAGAGCGGTAGGCCGGCCATGGATTGGCCGTGAGGATGACCAGGTCGATCCCTGCCCCATCGGTAAATTCGTCCAGCCTGGCGGGCAAATCCGGACTGTCGGAAAGAAAGGCGGCATGGGCGCCCATGCGCTCGGCCATCTCCAGGCGGGTCGGACTATTGCCCAGTCCCACGACCCGAGCGCCGAAAAATGGCCCCAGTGCCACCGCCCCCAGCCCGAGTACTCCCAATCCGACCACTGCAACATTTTCCCCGGGCACGAACTGGGCTTTGCGGTAGCAGTGGGCGCTGAGGGTGTAGAGGTGGACCCAAACCGCATCTTCGGGGTCTACGTCGTCGGGAACTTTGACGGCTGAATCGGTCTCTTTTATAATGTACTCGGACTGGTGCCACATGCGCGTCACCACCCGGTCGCCAACCTGGAAGCGGCTGACCTCGGAGCCGACCCCGCGCACGACACCCAGGCTGCTATCCCCCACCGGGCGAGGATAATCCGGTGCCCCGGGTACCCGTTCAGCCCCCTCGTAATTGCCCCGATCAGTACCGATTTTAAAGGCAGAAATTTCGGTTTCTACCCAGACTTCGTCACTTTTGAGGCTGGAGGTATCCAGCTCCCGTTCTTCGATGTGCAGATCGCGTGGACCACGCAAAATTGGGATTTTCATAACTTATCCTCCTGGATTTTAAAATCTGTTTTTTGATTTTAAATGGCAAACCCTAAAGCAATCTTCGCCAGGGCCTTATTTATCCGCTCGCGATCGACGTGGCGATTCGCCCCGGGTACCCCAATCCAGTTCGGGCCGCAGATCCACCACGGCCTCGGCCAGTTGCCCCAAGTGCTTGCCGTCGATGGTCGCATCCAGAGTAAAGGGCTGACGCCGGTATTGCGTAGCTTGAGACTCGGGTATGCAAAGGACAAAATCCTGGACTGCTTTTTCCCCCGGGGCCGCTTCCAAACGCCCCCCATCAGGTGTGGCAATCCAGCCTTCGGGCAATACGAGGCGGTATTCCAGCATCGACTTCTCGGCATAGATATTCTCAAACCACACCTGCATGCGCACCTCGCTTCCCGGCGCCGCGGGTGGCTGATAGGGATAGAGAAAGACGTAATCCGGATAAAGGGCTTCCTCCAAATTGTCCGGTGCAGCCAGGGCGCGCCAGTGTTCCTGCTCTTTGAAGCACCAGGCGTGAAAGCCCTTCCAGTCTTCCTCATTCAGCTCAAAGGGCCCATTGTGCCCCGGGCAGGTCAATTCGGGCTGATGCTCCAGATAGAGCTGCGCGGTGATCGCGTGGGAATTGGCATGTACGTGGTTGCGCCAGATATTATTGGAGGCGTAACCATTGCCGCGCTGCCCCACTTCATCCCCCGAAAAAGCCACGCGGGTGCCATCGATTGTGCCAAACATAGCCATGTGATAATCGGCGTGTCCCGGGGTGTGAAAAACCTGGAATTCGTACTCTTCCCACTGAAATTTCTCTCCCTGATCGAGACCCCGTTCCACCTTTATCGGCTCGGCAAAAGTACAGCCCAATTTATAGCCGTGCGGATGCTCCAGAATATCGACCATATTCCGATAGCACCAGATCCGGGTATCGTGGTGTTTCTGCAGGTAGGGCAAACCATTGACGTGGTCGTCGTGATAATGACTCGGCAGTGCCAGATCGATTTGCCGCACCCCAAACTTATCGCGCAGGAGATCCAAATTGTGCTCCTGCATGCGCAGCCTATTGCCAGCCTCGAAATGAACATCGTAGGAATACATGAAGGTGCGACTTTGGGAACCATAGTCGACGAATAGAGCTTTGCCGCTGTCACTGGTTACGATCCAGGTGTTGGAACAGCCTGGAATTTGGATCAGGTGCGGCGAGACTGCGCGCGGAGCAATGTCGTGGGTCGGGGTATCGATGCTCCAGCGGTGCGCCAGGTAGGCGCGGAATTTCACCTCCAGGCTCTGCAGCGCCGCGTCGGTCGCCCCGAAGGGTT